>WFMU01000030.1 GCA_015488935.1 Flavobacteriaceae bacterium
AACGTGTAAAAGCATTAATAAAAATAGCACATCCAGATCATAGAGAAGATATTGAAAAAGAGTATTTTAATGGTCAGAAATAAAAATTTTTATAACCTAAAACTATTTGTATATTTACAGAGAAAACACACCTGTAAATAAACCATACCATTATGCGAAGAATAGTAACACTAATAATTGCACTTCTATTTAATATTTTTCTTTTTGCTCAAGTAACAAATACTGGTACTCCAGAAAGTTGGAAATTGCAAAAAAATACCAAAATATTTCAAAAACATTACTTGCCAAAAATTGACTTAGAAAAGCTAAAAAAAGAAGATTTGGTAAACGATAAATTAAATTTACCATGGCGTTTTGGTTATAAACACAAGGTAAATTTTGGTTTTAATGATGGTGTATGGACTACTTTAGAAAACGGCGATCGTATTTGGCAAATTAATATTATATCTAAAGGTGCGCTTTCTATGAATGTTATTTTTGATAAATTTTGGATGCCTAATGGCGGAAAAGTATATCTATACAATGAAGATAAATCGGATTTATTAGGTGCATATACCAATTTTCAAAATCAAAAAAGTGAAAGTTTAGGTACTTGGTTAGTACAAGGTTCTAATTTATGGATTGAATATTTTGAACCTGCAAATGTAAAAAATCAAGGTAAACTACATATTGGTTCTGTAACACATGGTTATCGGAATGCTAGTACCTATAAAAAAGATAAATCGCTTGGCGATTCTGGCGATTGTAATCACGATGTAGATTGCCCAATTGGTGCAGATTGGGAAATGCATAGAGATAATAATAAAAAAGCCGTTGCTTTATTAATTTCTGGTGGTAGTAGTTTTTGTAGTGGCGCATTAATTAACAATACTGCAAACGACCAAAAAGGGTATTTCTTAACGGCAAATCATTGTTATAGCGACCCTGCAAATTGGTCTTTTAAATTTGGTTGGATTAGTCCTAATCCTGTTTGTGGTAGTACAGGAAATAGTACAAATAACACCAATAATATGACCATTAGTGGTGCTACGCTTAAAGCAAGAAATGCAAATTCTGATTTTGCCTTGGTAGAAATTACACCTACGGTACCTGCTGCTTGGAACAGAACTTGGGCAGGTTGGGATAAATCGGATACAAATCCTACTTTTGAAGTAGGAATTCATCATCCTTCTGGAGATATTATGAAAATTTGTAGAGATAATACTGGAGCTATAAAATCTGTAAATGGTAATCCTGCTGCACAAACTTGGGAAATTACAACGGCTGGTGGTGGTTGGGAAATTGGTGTTACAGAAGGAGGTTCTTCTGGTTCGCCTTTATTTAACCAAGATGGAAAAATAATTGGACAATTATATGGTGGTGGTGCCGCTTGTTCTGGTGTTGTAGATAATGGACAACTTGATTATTATGGTCGTTTTGGTGTTTCTTGGGATGCTATTGCTGGAAATACTAATCAGTTAAAACCATGGCTTGATCCTAATCAAACAAATCAAGATACTTTAGATAGTTATCCGCCAACACATGCTTTTGGTTTAGATGCAGCAATTTCTGTAAATATTCCTGATATAGCTTGTGGCGAAAATCAAATTAATCCAATACTTATTATACGAAATAATGGAAGTATAACACTTTCCAATGCAACGATTAATTGGAATGTAGATAATGGAAATAATACAATTATAAACTGGACTGGTACTTTAGCACAAAATGAGGTAGATTTTATTGCGCTACCTACAATGTCTGTAAGTAATAATTTAACCATTAATGCAACGGTTGACAGGCCTAATAATGCAACGGATGAGAATAGTGCTAATAACATTGGCTCAGACAGTATTTCTATTGTTGGTTTTCAAACTACACAAGTTCATTTAGATTTACTTACAGATGATTTTTGTGAAGAGACTTCTTGGGAATTTAAAGATGCTTCTGGAACTGTTTTATATAGTGGTGGTCCTTATACTATTAACCAACAAGATAACACACAGTTTTATGAAAATTTTAATGTAATTGAAAATGCATGTTATACATTTACGATTAAAGATAATGCAACAAATCCTGATGGTATTTGTTGTGGTTTTGGAAATGGACATTATAAATTAACGGACGATAGTGGTAACATTATTTTTTCTGGTGGTAATTTTGCGGCTTCTGAAACTACTGAAATAGCTACCTCAACAATTATTAATCGTCCGTTTACTAAAGAAAATGTTTTGGTATATCCAAATCCAACGGAAGGTAATATTTCTGTTAATTTAGGTTTGATTTCTGGAGATTTTTCGTATGCTATTGCTAATACTTTGGGACAAAAAGTACAATCTGGTAATTTATTAAATGCTTTAAATACATTAAATGTAAGTAACTTAGATGATGGTATTTACTTTTTAAGAATTGATAATAGTAACTCTAAAAAATATATTACTAAAAAGATTATTGTGAGTAAATAGTTTTTTTAAGACGTATGGTTGCTTTGCTTTAGATGTAAGATGTAAGATGT
>WFMU01000031.1 GCA_015488935.1 Flavobacteriaceae bacterium
GATTTTAATCGAATTAAAAAATTATTGAAATAACAACGTTATAATGCAAAAGATTAACTGTTTTATATGGATTTTATTTATTTTTCAAGCAACTGTTTTTGCACAACAAGATACGGGAGATTTAATAGTTAAAAATCCACCAAAACAAACTAATTTTGAAATAAATCCATTGGCACCAGCCAAAGCAGCATTTTACTCTGCTGTATTACCTGGATTAGGACAAGCATACAATAAAAAATATTGGATGATACCTGTTATTTATGGTGCAATGGGAACATCTATTTATTTCTATAAACGAAATAATGATATGTACAATAGAGTATTAGAAGCCTACAAATTAGGACTCGCAGGAAAACCTCATGAGTACGATAATTTTGATATTAGCGCACTAGAACGTGGAATAAAAGGCTATAAAAAAAATAAAGATTTGGCATTGTTTATAACCGTTGGCTTTTATATACTGAATATTATTGAAGCAAATGTAGATGCTCATTTGCCAAATCATAAAATAGATACCAATCTTAGCTATCAACCTGCAATTTATGTAGATCCTGTTTCTAATAAAATGAACTACGGTATGGCAATCACCTATAAATTTAATTAAATAAGTAGCTGATTAACAAATGAAAATAGCATTATTAGGTTACGGTAAAATGGGAAAAGCAATAGAAAATATTGCTTTAGAACGTGGACATACTATAGTGCAAAAAGTAACGCGTAAAACTACAAATATTACACTAGAAAATGCAGATGTAGCCATTGATTTTAGTACGCCAGAAACAGCATTTAAAAATATAAGTTACTGTATAAAAAATAAGATACCTGTAATATCTGGAACAACAGGTTGGTTATCTCGTTATGACGAAATAGTCGCTTTATGTAAAAAACAACAAGGAGCCTTTATATATGCCTCTAATTTTAGTTTGGGTGTAAATTTATTCTTTTCACTAAATAAAAAATTAGCAGAATTAATGCAAGATTACGATATGTACGATAAAAGTATTACCGAAATCCACCATACCGAAAAAATAGATGCACCAAGCGGAACAGCCATAACACTAGCAGCACCAATTTTAGAAAAATTTAACATAAAAAACTGGGTTTTGGGTGTAACAAATAATGAGCATGAGTTACCAATCATTGCAGAACGAATAGCAAATGTTCCGGGAACTCATAAAGTAAAATACACATCTACATTAGATGAAATAGAAATTATACACACAGCAAAAAATAGAACTGGATTTGCCTTTGGAGCAGTAATAGCTGCAGAATGGATTCTTGGCAAAAAAGGAATTTATACCATGCAAGATGTATTAGAAATAAAAAAATAATAAAAATGACTTATTTAGAAATATTCGGATTATCAATAATACTATCCATCGTATTTGGAGCACTATTTTTTAGTAAACTATTTGTAAAAGCAGGTAGAAAACCTTGGGAAGCCTTTGTACCAATATATAATTACGTGGTACTATTAGAAATTATTAAAAGACCAAAATGGTGGATAATATTAGTATTCATACCAGTAGTTGGCAATATTTTAGTATTGGTTTTGATATATGAATTTTTGCATGTATTTGGATATCGCAAAAAACGTTACACCCTATTTACAATACTATCATTCGGTTTATTTCTTGCCTATGTAAATTTTGATAAAAAAACTAAATATCTTGGAAAAGATAATGAAGTTATACTAAAAAATGTTTCTAGTTGGACAAGTGCCATTTTATTTGCCATTGTTGCAGCAACCTTGGTACACACTTATTTTATGCGACCATATACCATACCAACATCCTCGTTAGAGAAATCGTTATTAATTGGCGACTTTTTGTTTGTAAGTAAATTTCATTATGGCGCAAGAGTACCTATGACACCAATTGCATTGCCAATGGTACATGACTCAATTCCACTTACAAACCTACCATCACACATAAAAAATAAAAACTTACAATTACCCTATTTTAGATTACCAGGATTACAAAAAATAAAAACAAACGATATTGTAGTATTTAACTGGCCAGCAGATACACTAAAGACCATGTGGGGAGATAATTCAGGAAAATTTACCTACAAACCAATAGACAAAAAAACCAACTACGTAAAACGTTGTGTAGCCATTGCAGGACAAACTTTAGAAATTAAAAATGGCGATATTTATTTAGACGGGAAACTATCTGTAATGCCAGATAGAGCCAAACCACAATTTTATTACAAAACCATATTAAAAGATGGCGTTGACCCAAGGTCGTTACTAAAAATTTACAATATTAGAGAAGCAACAAGAAATGGAAAAGGAGAACTAATGTATAATTTAGATGCCGAAACTGCTGCACGATTTAAAAATAATCCAAACGTGCGAAGTATTGAAAAAGTAATTGAACCAGCAGGTAAATACGATGAAAAAATATTTCCACACGACCCACAATACCCATGGTCTATAGATAATTTTGGACCATTATACATCCCTAAAAAAGGAGCAACGGTAGAATTAAATGAAAAAACAATACCTTTTTATAGAGATTTATTAAAAAGATACGAAGGTATTAGTTTTGCAGAAAACGGAAACGAATATTATATTAACGGAAAAAAAGTAACCAATTACACATTTAAACAAGATTATTATTGGATGATGGGGGATAACAGACAAAACTCCTTAGATGCGCGTTTTTGGGGATTTACACCATTTGACCATGTTGTAGGAAAACCAGTATTTATTTTTATGAGTTGGGATGGCGATAATAAGAGAATTAGAACCGAACGCTTATTTACTACAGTAGGAGGAAGTGGTAAGCCAGTATCGTATTTGTATTACTTTTTAGGACTCTTAGCTTTGTATTTTGGCTATACCTTTCTTAAAAAGAAAAAATCATAAACCAATATAATTTTGTAAATGCTCTTACATCCAACGTATTTTTCAACAATTGTACAATACGCAGTAATGCTACAATCTAACAAAGTGGTTTTTGAAGTTTGTGATAATTTTCAAAAGCAAACCTATCGAAATCGCTGTTACATTTATGGTGCAAATGGAAAACAATTATTAAATATTCCAATACAAAAAGGAAATTCAAAAAAACAATTAACAAAAGATGTAAAGATAGATTATAGCTATAACTGGCAAGGAGAGCATTTAAAAACTCTGTTTTCTGCATATAACTCATCACCATTTTTTGAATATTATATTGACGATTTACAAAC
>WFMU01000032.1 GCA_015488935.1 Flavobacteriaceae bacterium
ATAATAATTTTTCCTTTATTATTACCAGCTACTTTAACGGCTACTTTATTTCCAAAAAAGTCATTTAATTCTTGTATGCTTTCTTTTACAAAATTTGGTGTAGTTACTGATGATTTTTTAGATACAACGCCATTTTCGGTACGTGATTCTTTTACTAGAGCTTCCGTTTGTCTTACCGAAAGTTTGTCCTTTAATATTTTTTCATAAATTTCTAACTGTAATTTTTGACTATCTACATTTATCAATGCTCTACCGTGTCCCATACTCAAAAAACCATCTCGCATTCCTGTTTGTATAATTGGGTCTAGTTTAAGTAATCGTAAAAAGTTGGTAATGGTAGATCTACTTTTGCTTACACGCTTAGCCATTTCGTCTTGTGTCAATTTTATTTCATCTATCAAACGTTGGTAAGATAGTGCAATTTCAATTGGGTCTAAGTTTTCTCGTTGGATATTTTCTACCAGTGCCATTTCTAACATTTCTTGGTCGTTTGCCAATCTTATGTATGCTGGTATGGTTTTGTTTCCTATTAGTTTAGATGCTCTAAAACGGCGTTCTCCAGATACTATCTGGAAAGAGTTTCCTTCTAATTTACGTACTGTTATTGGTTGAATTACACCTAATTCTTTAATCGAATTTGCCAATTCTTGCAATGCATCTTCATTAAAATACGATCTTGGTTGGTACGGATTTACAACTATGGAGTCGATGTCTATTTCAACAATAGAACCTACTAACTTATCTGCATTTTTATCTTGTGCAGTAGTTATATCTTCTTTTGTATTTTTTAGCAAGGCAGATAATCCTCTTCCTAATGCTTGTTTTTTCGTTGCTTTAGCCATTTTCTTCGTTTCGTTTAAGAATTTCGTTCGCTAAGTTTATATAATTTATTGCTCCTTTACTTGTTGCATCATAGGCAATAATACTTTCGCCATAACTTGGTGCTTCTCCTAATTTTATATTTCGTTGAATGATGGTTTTAAATACCATAGTATCGAAATGTTTTTTAACTTCTTTTACTACGGAATTGGATAATCGCAAACGTGAATCGTACATCGTTAATAACAATCCTTCGATATCTAAACCTGTATTGTGTATTTTTTGTACACTATTTATGGTGTTTAATAATTTTCCTAATCCTTCTAAAGCGTAATATTCACACTGTATTGGTATAATTACAGAGTCTGCAGATGTGAGTGCATTTAAGGTAATTAATCCTAACGATGGTGCGCAGTCAATTAGAATATAGTCGTACTTATCTCTAACTTCCTCTAAAGCTGTTTTAAGCATATTTTCTCTACTACTCTTATCCACCAATTCTATTTCAATAGCAACCAAATCAATGTGTGCTGGTACAATATCTACATTCGGAGAGCTTGTTGCTACTATGGCTTCTTTTATGGTTGCAGTATGTTCTAAAACTTGATAGGTTCCAATTTCTACTTCTTCTACGTCAATTCCTAATCCAGAACTAGCATTTGCTTGCGGATCGGCATCTATCAATAATATTTTTTTTTCCAAAACACCAAGTGCAGCAGCGAGGTTAACCGTTGTTGTGGTCTTTCCTACTCCTCCTTTTTGATTGGCTATGGCTATTACTTTTCCCATTAATTGTATGTTAGTTTTTTTGCAAAGGCAAATCTAATTAAATTTTACGATTTTTGATTTACGTTTTGCGTTTTTTTCATCGTCTTTCTTACTTCTTTATGCAAACAATTGCTTTCTATTTTCTTTTTTTAGAGCGTATCATCTGTTCTAGCTGATCCCACATTTCTTGTGGAATATCTTCTAACATGTTCATTTGTCCTGCTCCTTTTAACCATTCTCCGCCATCTATCGTAATGACTTCTCCGTTTACATAAGCAGAAAAATCGGACATTAAATAGGCTGCCAAATTGGCTAATTCTTGGTGTTCTCCTACTCTACCAACTGGTACTTTCTTTTTCATGTCGAACTTCTCTCTAAGGTTTCCCGGCAATAATCTGTCCCAAGCTCCTTTAGTTGGAAATGGTCCTGGTGCAATGGCATTAAAACGAATACCATATTTCGCCCATTCTACTGCCAATGAACGTGTCATTGCTAATACTCCTGCTTTTGCTGTTGCAGATGGTACTACATAACCCGAACCTGTCCATGCATAGGTAGTAACAATATTTAAAACGGTAGATTTCTCTTGTTTGGTATTTATCCAATGTTTTCCGAATACTAAGGTACAGTTTTTTGTTCCTTTTAGGACAATATCTATAATGGTATCAAAGGCATTTGCAGATAATCGCTCGGTTGGACTTATAAAATTTCCTGCAGCATTATTTAACAAACCATCAACTTTTCCAAAGGTATCTAAGGTTGCTTTTAGCACTGCTTCTATCTCTTCGTAGTTTCTGATATCACACGCTACTGGTAAAACAGTTCCTCCTGTTACTTCTTCTAGTTCTGCTTTGGCTTTTTCTAATTTCTCCATATTTCTAGATGTAATTACCACTTTTGCTCCTAATTCTAAAAAATATTTGCTCATTGCTTTTCCTAGACCGCTACCTCCACCTGTTACTACAAATACTTTGTCTTTTAGGCTTCCTTCTCTTAACATTGGTTCTGTATAGTTCATTTCTTTCGTTTTATTTCGTGATTTTTATGTTGTATTGCTAATTTTAAAGGTATAAACCCTACAACATTTAATTTTTGTAAAAATAGCTATTTATTTGATAGAAAAAATATTTTTTAAATAGAATAACGTTAGGGTATTGTTAATTTTTTTGTTTTTTTAACTGTACGTTTTTTTTAACCGCAAGGTTTGCTAAGTTGGGTGGGGTTTTAACTATAAGGATGTTTAGGAAGAAATACTAAATCTTAATGCGATATTTCAGTAAAGTCTAGTTTTATACTTCACTCAAAGGTCAGGGTTTCACTTTCCCGAAGTCTCGG
>WFMU01000033.1 GCA_015488935.1 Flavobacteriaceae bacterium
ATCTACAATAATCTTATATCTAAAAGCGAAGCAGACCTACATCTTTTATCAGACAACATAATTTTATTACAACTTACTATCATCAGCAAAACTATAGTACGCTGTTTTGGTAATAATTAGATGATCTAGTAATTTTATATCTAAAGTAATTCCTGCCTTTTTAATTTTTTTAGTAAGTTTTATATCTTGTTCACTTGGATAATTTTTTCCAGATGGATGATTATGGCAAACTACAATACCTGTTGCTAAATATACTACTGCTTTTTTATAGAGTGTTCTAATATCTACCAGTGTACTTGTAATACCTCCTTTACTTACCATTTCTTTATAAATTACTTTGTTAGCATTATTTAAAAATAAAACCCAAAATTCTTCGTGCATTAAATTACCAATTATAGGTTGCATGATATTATAAACAGATTTACTACTCTTAATTTTTGGATTTATCATTGCAATTTCGAGCTGCGTACGCTTACCAAGTGCTATTGCAGTAATAATAGAAATTGCTTTTGCTTCACCAATACCTTTAAATTTCATTAAATCTAAAATAGATAAATTAGCCAATTCATTTAAATTATTATTTACAGATGCTAATATTCTTTTAGACAAACCAACAGCTGATTCCTGCTGATTACCAGAGCCTATTAATATGGCTATTAATTCTGCATCTGATAAGGATTGTTTACCTTTTGATAGCATTTTCTCTCTTGGTCTATCATCTTGTTTCCATTGCTTAATAGACAAATTGGTAGTTTTATTCATAGCTTTTTCAATTTTTTGTAAAGGTACAAATAAAACACTAAAAACAAATAATAGTACAGTTCCAAAGTATTCGTATAATATTTCCTTAAATTTGTGGTCTTATGCTTTTAGTTTATACGCCAAAAATAACGCCACGTTTAACTTATGCTTTTAAGCATTTTTTTACACGAATTTTACTTTTAGAAGTACAATTTACTACTAAAATTAACGATTTTGTAGCACATAATGGTTTAAAAATAACCTATGCAAAGCAACCTTTAGGAACCGAGTTTTTTATCCAAAGTAAAGACTTACTTTTTCAGCAAGGAGTAAATGATATCGAAGTAAAAGTTAGTAATTGGGACGATACAAAGTGTTTTTTTAAAGTTAGCGATAAATCTACCGTACCTTTTGATGTATTTGCCGCAAGTTTTTACTTATTGAGTAGATACGAAGAGTATTTGCCACATGTAAAAGATAAATTTGAACGCTTTCCAGCGGAAGAAAGTTTAGCATATCAAGAACAATTTTTAGATAAGCCTATAATCGATATTTGGGCATATAAAGTACGTGATTTACTAAAAGAACGATTTAACAACTACGAATTTAAAAATAAAAAATTTGAATTTATTTCTACCATAGATATCGACTGTGCATTTAGCTACAAACACAAAGGTATTATTAGAAATATTAGTGGTTTTGCAAACGAATTATTTACATTTCAGTTTCGTAAATTTTGGTATCGCCTTTTTGTATTACTCAATATAAAACCAGATCCATTCGATAATTTTGATTGGTTGCTAAAAATGCAAAAAAGACACCAAATAAAAACTATTTTTTTCTTTTTAGTAAGCGAATACACTACATTCGATAAAAATATTTCGGTTGGAAATGCAAAATTTCAATCGCTTATAAAATCCATTGCCGATTATGCACCTGTTGGATTGCATCCATCGTATTTTACCATGCGAAATGCCAACAAATTAAAAAAAGAAAAAGAGCGCTTAGAAAATATTATAAACACACCAATAACTAAATCCAGACAACATTACTTACGTATAGACTTACCCGAAACCTATCAAAACTTAGTAGATTTAGAAGTTGCAGAAGATTATAGTATGGGTTACGCAAAACAAATCGGATTTAGAGCAAGTACCTGTACACCATTCTATTTTTACGATATGGAATACGAAATTCAAACACCACTAAAACTAGTTCCATTTGCCGTAATGGACGTTACGTTAAAAGATTATTTGCAATATTCCAATAAAAAATCGCTGAGTACTATTTTACAATTGGCAGAAGAAGTAAAAAAGGTAAATGGTACTTTTGTTATATTAAATCACAACGAAACATTTAACGAACTTGGACGTTTTAAAGGTTGGCAATTGATTTACGAAAAAGTAATCAAAGCAATTTTAAATCCAAAAAAAAATAGTGGCAATTAGGATTTTAAAACATACCGAAATTGATTTTAATAAATACGATGCCTGTATCTTAAAAGCCAAAAATACACGTATTTATGCTTTGTCTTGGTATCTAAACACTGTTACTAATAAAGATTGGGAAGCAATTGTTTTAGACAATTACAAAGCAGTAATGCCATTGCCATACAGCAGAATAAAACGTAAATTTTTAAAACGATTAATAGCACAACCATTGTATTGCCAACAATTAGGTATATTTTCGATAGACGAATTAGACGTAGAAACATTCCACCAATTTCTACATAAATTTGAAGATTTAAAAACGTATGTCTATCATTTTAATGCAGAAAATACCAAGTATCTGACCAATGATTTGGAAATAAAAAATAATTACGAATTAAACTTAGCATTGCCTTATGAAGAAGTTAAAAAAAATTACAGCAAAAATTTAACTAGAAACATAAAAAAAGCGATAAAAAACGAATTAATTGTAGGTAACGATATTGGTATAGATGCTTTTATTGAAATGAAAAACAAATACAAAAAACATGCTATAAAAAACAAACAATATCTGTTAATGAAAAAATTGATTGCAAAAATAATCGATAAAAAAATGGGTGCTTTTTACGTTGTAAAAAAACAAACCGATATTTTAGCAATTGCCTTTATTATAGAGTCCGAAAAACGATTTATACACCTATTCTCTGCAAGTACAGATTTAGGAAAACAATTTGGTGCCATGGCATTTTTGTTTGACAACATCATTCAAAAAAACGCAAACCAAAATCTAATTTTAGATTTTGAAGGTTCCATGATTGAAGGCGTAGCACAATTTTTTAAAAGTTTTGGTGCAGAAAACAAAGTATATGCAATACAAAATAATACCAATTGATATGCTAAAAAGTATTCTAAAAAAAACGAAAAACAAACTATTATTACCGTTTTATCACTTGGTAGCAGATAAAACACCTTTGTATGCAACACACTTATATAAACCAAAAACAGTACAAGAATTTAAAAACGACTTAGCAGTTTTTTTAAACCATTACCAACCCATAAGTTTAGCAGAAGTAATACAACACAACAAAGAAAAAAAACAATTTTCCAAAGCAGCTTTTCATCTTACTTTTGATGATGGTTTATCTAATTTTTACTCTCAAATTGCACCAATATTAATTGAAAAAAGAATACCAGCAACCATATTTATAAATACCGATTTTGTAGATAATAAAGATTTATTTTATCGTTATAAAGCTAATTTGTTGTTGGAAAATTACCTGCACGCAAATGTGGAAATTCAAGAAATATATCATCATTTTGTAGAAGATAGAAGACGGAAGACGGAAGACGGAAGACGGAAGACAGAAGACGGAAGACGGAAGACAGAAGACGGAAGACGGAAGACAGAAGACGGAAGACGGAAGACGGAAGATGTTGGTGCATTTTTATTAAATATTTCCTTTAAAGAAAGAGAGCTTTTAGACCTTCTTGCAAAGCAAGTAAACTATTCTTTTTCCGATTTTTTAGCAACCGAAAAACCATATTTGACCAGCACACAAATTAAGACTTTACAAAAACAAGGATTTACCTTTGGAGCACATTCTGTAAATCACCCATTATACACAGAAATATCCTTAGAAGAACAACTTAAACAAACCAGAGAAAGCCTAAATTGGATACAAGAAAACTTACATAGTAAACACAAAACATTTTCTTTCCCTTTTCATGATATTGGAGTTTCTAAACAGTTTTTTACCGAAATCACAACGGATTTAGAACTTAGTTTTGGCACATCTGGATTTAAAAAAGACGAAATAAAATTTCATTTACATCGTTTAGATATGGAAAAATCAAACGCAAATACCAAACAATTTTTAATAAAAGAATATCTAAAAATGACGGCAAAAAAATCTTTGGGTAAGTATATTATTAAACGAAAATAAGATGACATTTTTAGAAAAAATAAAAGCAAATTTTAATACTTACAAAAACGATATCGCATTTACAATTGACGATATAAGTTATACGTATAACGATTTTTCTAAAAAAGTAGTGGCAATTCAACAATTACTACTACAAAACAATATTAAAAAAAATACAATAGTAATTGTACATACATATAACGATATAGAAACCTATGCTTCCATTTTTGCCATTTGGTTTTCTGGAGCAGCCTTTGTTCCAATAAAT
>WFMU01000034.1 GCA_015488935.1 Flavobacteriaceae bacterium
ATACAGATTTACAATAAACTAAAAGTGAAAAAATGACAAAAAAACTAGAAGAATTAAAAGATGATGAAGGAAATCTGATAAGTCCGATTTTAGCAAAAGGTGTAAAAAATTATTTAATAGATATAGATGGAACAATCTGTGACGATATTCCTAATGAAGAACCAGAAAGAATGTTAACTGCAAAAGTTTATCCAGATGCATTAATTACTCTCAATAGATGGTATGATGAAGGTCATAATATTTGCTTTTTCACTTCAAGAACAGAAGAACACAGAGAATATACCGAAATTTGGTTAAAAAAACATGGCTTTAAATACCACAGTATCTTAATGGGAAAACCTAGAGGTGGAAATTACCACTGGATAGATAACCATTTGGTAAAAGCAACACGCTATAGAGGAAAATTTACCGATTTAATAGAAAAAGAAGTAAAAATACAAGTTTTTGATGATGGTAAACATGAAGATTAAAATATAAACATCGCAATAAAAAATTATACATAACAACAAAACAGAATAAACAATGAACGTACCTACAATGGCAGAAATGATGGCACAAGGAAAACAACCAGAAGTATTATTCTGGGTTGGCTGTGCTGGTAGTTTTGATGATAGAGCAAAAAAAATCACAAAAGCATTTGTTAAAATTCTAAATAAAGCAAATATTGAATTTGCCGTATTAGGAACTGAGGAAAGTTGTACTGGAGATCCTGCAAAACGAGCAGGAAACGAAATGCTATTTCAAATGCAAGCCATAACAAATATTGAAGTTTTAAATGGCTACGAAGTAAAAAAAATAGTAACCGCATGTCCACATTGCTACAATACCATTAAAAATGAATATCCAGAATTAGGTGGAAACTATCAAGTAATGCATCATACCCAATTTTTAAAAAGCCTTTTAGACGATGGAAAAATTACTGTTGAAGGTGGACAATACAAAGGCAAAAAAATTACATTCCATGACCCTTGCTATCTCGGAAGAGCAAACCAAGTATATGAAGCTCCAAGAGATTTACTTAAAAAGTTAGAAATAGAATTGGTAGAAATGAAACGCTGCAAATCTAATGGATTATGTTGTGGTGCAGGAGGAGCACAAATGTTTAAAGATGCAGAAAAAGGAAATAAAGAAATAAATATTGAGCGCACCGAAGATGCCTTAGAAATACAACCAAATATTATTGCAACTGGATGTCCGTTTTGTAATACCATGATGACTGATGGTGTAAAAGCAAAAAATAAAGAAGCATCTATTAAAGTATTGGATATTGCAGAATTAATAGCAAATGCCAATGACCTATAAGAAACTCTCATTTAAACCACCCCAAATAAAATGGAGAATATCAATGCTACAGAACTAGAAAAACAAATAAAGGAAACACAAGATCTTTTAAATAAAGTAAATGCAGATAGAGACCAAATTGATCGATTAAAAATATTTCAAATTTTATTTGGAGTACTTGCCTTAATTTTTTTATTATCAACAATATGGCTGCTTTTTAGAAAAGTAGAACCAATTGAAAAAGAAATTGACCCTAATTATACCTTAGTGAGAAAAGATTCTTTAAAAAACTACAAGCATTATTATTTTTCTAAAGATTTAAAAAATGATATAAACTTAAATAATGAAAAAATTGTCTATTATGTACAAATTGGTGCTTTTAAAGATTTTTCGCTTACTTCTGAGAAATTAAATAATATTAGACAGTTTAAAGATGAAGATGGGCTAAATAAAATTACCGTTGGCTCTTTTGTAAAATATGCACAAGCAAAAAAATTACAAAAAGAACTAATACGCTTAGAATTTGATGATTGCTTTCTCATTGCAAAAACATTCGGTAAAAAAATTACCGATATCGATGTAGCATTAAATCTAAGCGACGAAACACAATATATTTTAGAAGAAGATGAAAAATTGGATTAATGCTGCTAGATTAAGAACCTTACCGCTTTCTGTTTCTGGAATTATTTTAGGTAGCTTTTTAGCTTATGCAAAAGGATATACTAACATTTATATTGTAATTTTAGCACTATTAACTACCATTGGATTTCAAATATTATCTAATTTTGCAAACGATTATGGCGATGGTGTTAAAGGAACAGATAACGATGCTAGGATTGGACCAACAAGAGCTTTGCAAAGCGGTGCAATTAGTCCAAAACAAATGCTAATTACAATTAAAATTACGGCAGTAATAACCTTTATCATTGCACTAATTTTAATTTATGTTTCTTTTGGCAAAAATAATTTTGTTTATACTACTTTGTTTCTAATCCTTGGTATTGCAAGTATTGGTGCTGCCATAAAATATACAATGGGAAAGAATGCCTATGGTTATAGCGGTCTTGGCGATATTTTTGTCTTCCTTTTTTTTGGATTACTAAGTGTTTGTGGCTCCTACTTTTTATTTGCTAAACAACTCCATTACGATATTTTCTTACCAGCATTTTCTGTTGGTTTACTAAGCACTGCTGTCTTAAATTTAAACAACATGAGAGATATTAAAAACGATAAAACTGCAAACAAAAATACTATTGTTGTTAAAATGGGAAGTAAAAAAGCCAAATACTATCACTATTTTTTAATTTTAAGTAGCTTTTTCTTTGCATTAGTATATACACTACTAAATTATCACAGTTCAAAACAGTTTATTTTTAGTATTGCCTTTGTTCCTATTTTTAATCATTTACTAAAAGTAATCCGAACAACAAACCCAAAAGATTTTGACCCAGAATTAAAAAAACTAGCATTAAGTACCTTTTTATTTGCCATATTATTTGGTTTGGGACAAATAATCTAAAAAAGAATACGGTAAAATTATTTTTCTAACAATCGGATGCTCTCTTTTAAAATAACCAATTGTTTTTGTTTGTACAAACTACCAATACCACGCTTAAATGCTTTTTTACTCAATCCAAAAACCTTTCTAATCTCTTCGGGAGAACTTTTATCTGTTAAAAATAATTGACCATTAGCTTCTTTTAATTTATTTAAAATAAGTGCACAAGTTGGGTCGATACTTTGTCGATATCCTAAAGGCTCTAATAAAATATCAATTTTACCGTCTTCGCGAACTTGTTTTACAAAACCTTTAATTTTATCGCCAAGATTTATTTCTTTATGAATATCTGAAGAAAAAATTAAACCTTTATATAAATTATTTACAATAGCATAAATACCCAAATCTGTTTTTCTATATAAGAGCAAATCTACTTCATCTCCAGTATTTACATCAATTTCATCAAAAAAGACAAATTCATTTTCTTTACAAGAACCTACCAAACGATCTGTTTCTTCATCTACAAACATAAAAACCAAATACCAATTACCAACATACATTTCTTCGGTTTGCTCGGCATAAGGTACTAACAAATCTTTAGAAATACCAATATCCATAAAAGCACCTACTCTATTAACGTCTTTTACTTGTAAATAGGCAAATTTATTCACTTCTATTAAAGGTGTTTTTATCGATGCTGTATATTGATCATCACTATTTAAATAGATAAATACATCTATTAGTTCTCCTAATTCTACATCTTCATCATAATCATCTGGTAGTAAAACTTCATTATTTTCACTATCTACTAGATATGTTCCGAATGGTGATATTCTTCCGACTTTAAGTCTATTTATTTTTCCGAGTTTCATTTGGCAAAGCTACAAAAACTCAACAAGTAAATTTAAACTATTTAATTCAAAATAAATATTGTAAATTTGTAACTCATGATTTTAAAAATCAATATACTATGAAAAAACATTTTATTACACTTCTCATTTTTAGCATTCCTTTATTTCATTTTGCACAAAGTTTTAGTTGGGGAAATCCCGTTCCAATTACAGATGAAACGGAAGCAACAGTAACATGCCATACCACAAAAGATGCATTTTACACCTTTTACTCGAAATACGACATAAATATTTTTAATCACGATTTATATGCCGAGTTTTTTGATTTATCTAACTTAGACAATGTTAGAACACAAAATATGTCGATGGAACAACCAAATGTTGGTTTGAATATGCGAAAACATATCGTTGGCTTAAAAAAAGATGCTACCAATTTTGTACTTTTTTCTTACGAAACGAATAGAAAAACAAAAGAAAATCAGCTTTACTATCAAATAGTAAATGTAGAGAATAGTACAAAAAGTGAGCTCCACAAAATAACGAGCATACAAGGCAAAAGTAGTAATAATGCTGGAACTTGGCGAATTAGCCAAAGTAATAATGGTGATTTTTATGTGATTTTAAAAGAATTACCTTATACAAAAAAAGAAAAAGAAAAAATAGTTTTGATGTTGCTTGATAAAGATTTTAATATTATTAGTGAAAAAGCGCATACATTTTCTGTTCTCGATAAAAAAAATAAACAAAATTTTCCTTTTGTATCCAATTCTGGAAACGTATTTTTTGTGAAAAATATAAAATTAAAAAAGCAAAAGCCCTTTAAAAATATTTACTATTGGAACACTTCAAAAG
>WFMU01000035.1 GCA_015488935.1 Flavobacteriaceae bacterium
ATAATAAATCAAACCAAATGCTTTTACTATTACATTTTTTTTTAGGAATTATCACTTCATTTTTAGGTTCTCTTGCTCCAAGTATGCTTAATATGACAGCTACAAAAATTAGTTTAAAAAATGGTAAAAATCAAGCTGTAAAATTTGCTTTTGGTGTTTCTTTAGTTGTAATGATACAAGCATATGTTGCCACACTTTTTACACGATATCTAAGTTCTCATCCTATATTTGTACACGCCTTACAAAAAATTGCCTTGGTCATTTTTTTAATCTTATCATTTTACTTTTACAAGCAATATAAAAAGGACAAATTTAAAATTACTAAAAAAAACGAAGGTTATAAAAATACATTTATTATTGGTGTTTTATTATCGTCTTTAAATATGTTTTCCATTCCGTTTTATTGTGGTATAACTACGGCATTAGATGTTGCAGGTTGGTTGCAATTTTCGCAAAAATATATTATCAGTTTTGTAATCGGATCTGCAATCGGTACATTTTTATTACTTTACATGTATTTAAAATATGCTTCTTTTATCCAATCTAAATCTAAAGGTCTTTCTAAAAATCTTAATTTAATTTTAAGTATTCTTACTGGCATTTTGGGATTAATAACTTTAATAAAACTATTGTAAGGAAATAAGTAAAATACAGACTATTTTTTTATGAATTACAAAGAAAGAAAAAAGATATTATTTTTTGGCGTTTTAGGCATTATTGCATCTATTGGTGTTGGTTATGGTGAGTTTTTATTACATTTTGTAAAAAATGGTCTTGGGTATGACAGTAATAATTTTCAGTTTTTTAACCATATTCCTTTGTCTAGACTAACAGAAGGTCATTTTATTGCTATTCTTTTTACGCCATTATATATTGCAGGGTATTATCATTTTTATTTAATCTTTAAAAAAAATAATGCTTTTTATGCATATGCCATTTTTGTATTAGGAATTATCGCTTTTATGGTGGGAGGAATGTGGATTTCTTCTCGTGCTGAATTAGGTTATTTAGTGCATTTAATTTCAGAAAACCCAAAAGACCTTGCATTACAATCTTTACTTAATATTTATAAAATTCATTCCGAAATTTTAGTCAAAGGATTACGAATAATTATACTCATTATTTCTGTTTGTTTTAGTATTCCTATTCTAAAAGGGAAAACATTGTATCCTAAATTTATGGCATTACTTAATCCCTTATTTCTTTTACTACTAATTTTTTTAACTTATAAAATAGTCCCTAAAGTAGGCAATTATATTGGTCCAATTGCAATGAATGTTGCTCATTTTATTCTATTCTTTTTTTCAATAATTATTGTTCTCAAATCAAAAATATCTACTAATTAAATTATCTAACTAATGAAAAAATTAAAATGGATTATTCCAACTGTTCTATTTGTAATTCTATTACTATTGATTTTTATGTTCTGGAAAGACACACAAAATCCGTATCAGAAAAATACTTTTTCTATAAAAGATTGTGATTATTCTGTGCCGGATAATACCATTCCTAAATTCAAAGAAGTCTCTATATTATTTAAACATCAATTTAATGAAAAACATTCGCTTCCTGTAATGGGTTCTTGCTTAATTGATATAAATAATGATGGTATTGACGAAGTATTTTTTGGCGGTGGAAATAATCAAAATGATGCCTTGTTTCAATATAAAAATGAAGAATTTTTAGATATTTCTAGTAAATTACCTAACAAAAACGGTAATACATTAAGTGCTATTTCATATGATTTCGATCAAAATGGTTTTTCTGATATAATTGTAACACGAGATTCAACAGTTTCTGTGCTACTTAATAATAATGGCATCTTTACCTCTAAAGATATTAAGGTGCATTTAAATAATAAAACAACACCATTATCTCTAACTTTGGGTGATTTTAATAAAGATGGTTTTATCGATATATTTATTGCCGGTTATATCAAAAAAGAACTAATGCAAGGGCAAACAATTTTTAATGATAAAAATTATGGAGGTTCTTCAGTATTATTGTTAAATAAAGGTGATAATTCATTTAAAAATATTACGTTAAATGCCGGGATAAATTATATACACAATACATTTCAAGCTGTTTTTGTTGATGTAAATAAGGACAATTTGTTAGATTTAGTGGTAGCTTATGATACAGGAGAGCCACGAATTTATTTAAATAAAGGCAATTTAAAATTTGAATTAAAGAAAAATCCGTTAAGCGATACATTTTCCTATCCAATGGGAATTGCAATAGGTGATTATGACAATAATGAGACTCCTGATATATTCTTTTCAAATATAGGTTCTACTATACCTGAAATTATGGCTAAAGGCGATTTAAATAAAAATCAAAAATTAATAAGTGATTGGATTTTGTTAAAAAATGATGGTAAAGCAAATTTTAAAGATGTTGCTAAACAAACTAAATTAGCTGATTTTGAATTTTCTTGGGGAGCAATTTTTGAAGATTTTAATTTAGATGGAAGACAAGATTTAGTCGTTGCCGAAAATTATATTGCTTTTCCTCCGGAAAAATTGTTTAAATTACCTTGTCGTTTTTTAACACAACAAAAAGATGGTAATTTTTCAGCAGTAGAAAAACAAGCAGGTGTTATAAATAAAAATTATGCAATTACGCCTTTGAGTTCCGATTTTAATAACGATGGATTTCCCGATTTAATTTATACAAATTTAAATGGAAAACCAAAAGCCTTTATAAGTAATAATACGACTTTAAAAGCTGGATATTTAAAAGTGAGAATAGCAGATAAAGCAAAATATATCGGAGCAACAGTAACTGTAAAAACTACGAAAAATACGCAAACAAATTTCAATATTATAGGAGAAGGCTTATGTAGTGATCAATCTAATACGCTTATTTTTGGAATAGGAAATTTACAGCAAATAGTTTCATTACAAATTAAAGATAACAATGGTAATATTCAGACTATTAAAAATCCAAAAATTAATACTACTATAAAAATTGAATAAATTTCTAAACATACTACTATTTATACTCTTATTATTGGGCAGTATTATTTCTTTTAATTTGGTTTATAATAATTTTATAGAAAAGATAAACTGCCCGAAATTATTCCTTTTCCCAGCGTGTTATTTAGTATTCTTTTGCTTTTTTATACCTTTACTTTTGCACATTTTTAAAAAAAATAATTACATTTTTTTTATGTTTACAGGTATTGCATTAGGTTTAGCTGTATTTGCATCAATAGCACAACAAATGCATAAAATAGATTGTCCTAAAACTAGTTCAGGAATCCCAAAATGTTATCTTTCGCTGCTACTTTTGAGTTTAATAATAACTTTTAAAATAATCACTATTTTACGGGCAAAAATAAAGTAAGATTTATTTTACTACCTTAAATTCGCAAGTATGTTCGTTGCGAAAAGTCAAAATGTATGCTAATATTGGTGTAGCACAGAAAAAAGCAACCAAACATAGCATAGTTTATGGTGAGTAGGTTTTTACGAGCATTGTCAATAGTGACACACAATTTAGCTTGGTAGTAGAAGATATATGCAGAATTAACTAATATAAAAGACCTTCAAAGATTTTTCTATGAAGGTCTATAAGTAAAATTTAAAATAAATTTCTTACTAAAATAGATTAACTTTTCCCGGAACCGCAAGATTTTGTAGCCTTTCCTTTACAAGAAGCAGCTTTACCTGCACAAGAAGCTGCGTTACCTGCACAAGAAACTTTTTTTCCGGCACACGATTTTGCGTTGTTTTTACCTGCACAACAAGCTTTTTTTCCGGCACACGACTTTGCAGTATTTTTACCTGCACAACAAGCTTTTGCTTTCCCTTTACAAGCAGCTTTTGCTTTTCCTTTACAACTTTGTGGCGTACTTACTGCCGCTTTTTTAGTTTGTTGAACGGTGTAGGTTTCATTTTTTACTGCTTTTTTAGTTGAAGCTGGTGATTGTGCATTTGAAAACGCAATAAAAAATACGCCTAATACTAATGTTAAAATTAATTTTTTCATTTTATGTGTTTTATTTATTATTCGGTGTAAATA
>WFMU01000036.1 GCA_015488935.1 Flavobacteriaceae bacterium
AGATGTGTATAGGAGACAGGGTAGAACTGTTTTGCCAATACAGCTTTGCTCAAAACATATAAAAGTGCAATTATTTTATTAGATATAATTCATTTTATAAATACGGAATTATCTTTTTATTTTATTAAGTCGTATCGTTTATGTACCATCTTTTATGGAACAGCAGTACTATATTACACTCCAAATCTCATCATTTATTTACTTTCTATAAATAATTCGTAATACAACTAAAGCTACAAGAATATTTTGAGTTTTTCAGTCCAATTCAAAAACAAATTAGTATTAACATTTTACCTACATTTGCAAAAAATAAATTTATGTCCACTTTTGAACAACTAAACTTATCCAAACAGCAATTAAATGCGTTGCACGATTTAGGTTTTGAAACACCAACACCAATACAAGCGCAATCCTTTTCTGTAATCATGTCTGGAAGTGATATGGTTGGTATTGCACAAACAGGTACAGGAAAAACCTTTGCATATATGTTGCCAATTATTCGAAGTTTAAAATATTCGGAGCAATTAAATCCAAGAGTTTTAATTTTGGTACCAACAAGAGAGCTAGTATTACAAGTAGTAGAGGAAATTGAAAAATTGACAAAATATAGTAACCTTCGTGTGTTAGGTGTATATGGAGGAACAAATATAAATACCCAAAAGAGAGCTATTTTAGAAGGACAAGATATTATTGTAGCAACACCTGGACGTTTGTATGATTTAGCATTGAGTAAAGCCTTAAAAACTTCCGATATTAAAAAAATTGTGATTGATGAAGTAGATGTTATGTTAGACTTAGGTTTTCGATTTCAATTGATGAATATTTTTGAAATTCTTCCGCAAAAGCGGCAAAACATTATGTTTTCGGCAACCATGACCGATGATGTGGATGCCTTAATCAACGATTATTTTATAGCACCAAAAAAAGTATCCATAGCAGTAAGCGGAACACCATTAGATAATATTGCACAAACAACATACAACGTAGAAAATTTTTATACCAAAGCCAATTTATTATCCCATTTATTAAAAGACAAAGAAACATTTAGTAAAGTTTTGGTCTTTGTATCTAATAAGCGAAGAGCAGATTTGCTATTTGAAGTTTTAAACGAAATTTACAATGATGAATTGTGTATTATACATTCCAACAAAACACAGAATTACAGAATACGTTCCATAAAACAGTTCGAAGCTGGAGAAAATCGTATTTTAGTATCTACCGATGTAATGGCACGAGGTTTAGATATCGAAGATATAAGTCATGTAATTAACTTTGATACGCCAAATTTTCCAGAAAATTACATGCATCGTATTGGAAGAACAGGTAGAGCAAAAAAAGAAGGAAAATCCATACTATTTACCACAGCACACGAAGCAGATTATCGAATAGCCATTGAAGCGTTAATGGATTATAAAATTCCAGTATTAGAATTTCCAAAAGAAGTAGAAATTTCAGAAAAACTAACAAGAGAAGAGCAACCAAAAGAAAAAGAAGCATATAATCCACATAAAACTACCGACGGATTTGTAAAAGGAGCAGCATTTCACGAAAAAAGTGAAAAGAATTCTAAAATAAACCAAGGAGGTTCTTACCGAAGAGAAATTGCCAAAAAATATAAGAAACCAAAAACAAGAGGAGATAAAAATTTTAATAAACGCAATAAACGTAAATGATTAGACTTAATTTACTAATTGTAATAACCTACCATTAGATAAATTATTTACTGCTTGAATATACTTTTTGTAAAAATAGTGTCATTATTAAAATGTCTAATATCGTTCTATCTTATAAGTTTTCCTGTCAAAATGACATTAGAACATGTCAGAATTTTAAAAAAATGTACTTGGCACAAAGATTGACTATAATAAATCGTTAATCAAGAAAATTAAAAATCAACAAAACAAAAAATATATAATTATGAGTAAGATAATAGGAATAGATTTAGGAACTACAAACTCTTGTGTTTCGGTAATGGAAGGTAACGAACCAGTAGTAATACCAAATGCAGAAGGAAAAAGAACAACACCATCTATAGTAGCATTTATAGAAGGAGGAGAGCGTAAAGTAGGAGACCCAGCAAAAAGACAAGCAGTAACAAATCCAACAAAAACAATTTCATCTATAAAAAGATTTATGGGAAATAAATTTTCTGAATGTAAAGCAGAAATAGATAGAGTACCATATAAAGTAGTAAAAGGAGATAATGATACACCAAGAGTAGATATTGATGGACGTTTATATACACCACAAGAAATATCTGCAATGGTATTGCAAAAAATGAAAAAAACAGCCGAAGATTACTTAGGACAAGAAGTAAAAGAAGCCGTAATTACCGTACCAGCATATTTTAACGATGCACAACGTCAGGCAACAAAAGAAGCAGGACAGATTGCAGGATTAAAAGTATCACGTATTATAAACGAGCCAACAGCAGCAGCACTAGCTTATGGAATGGACAAAGCACATGACGATAAAAAAATTGCAGTGTATGACTTAGGAGGAGGTACATTTGATGTGTCTATCTTAGAAATAGGAGATGGTGTATTTGAAGTATTGTCAACAAATGGAGATACACACTTAGGAGGAGATGATTTTGACCAAGTAATTATCAATTGGTTGGCTGAAGAATTTAATAAAGATGAAGGTATTGATTTAAGAAAAGATCCAATGGCTTTACAACGCTTAAAAGAAGCGGCAGAAAAAGCAAAAATTGAATTATCATCAGCAACACAAACAGAAATTAATTTACCTTACGTAACTGCAACAGCATCTGGTCCAAAACACTTAGTAAAAACATTAACAAGAGCTGCCTTTGAAAAATTAGCAGATAGTTTAATTAAGCGTTCTATGGCACCAGTTACCAAAGCATTAAAAGATGCAGATTTAACTAAAAGTGATATAGATGAAGTAATTTTAGTAGGAGGTTCTACTCGTATTCCAAGAATACAAGAAGAAGTAAAAAAATTCTTCGGAAAAGAACCAAATAAAGGAGTAAATCCAGATGAAGTAGTAGCAATAGGTGCAGCAATACAAGGAGGAGTTTTAACAGGAGATGTAAAAGATGTATTATTATTAGATGTAACACCACTATCTTTAGGAATAGAAACTATGGGTAATGTATTTACAAAATTAATTGATGCAAATACAACAATTCCAACTAAAAAATCACAAGTATTCTCTACTGCTGTAGATAATCAGCCATCTGTAGAAATCCATGTATTACAAGGAGAAAGAGCAATGGCAGCAGACAATAAAACTATTGGTAAATTCCATTTAGATGGTATTCCACCTGCAGGAAGAGGAGTGCCACAAATTGAAGTAACTTTTGATATTGATGCAAACGGAATTATTAACGTATCTGCAAAAGATAAAGGTACAGGAAAAGAACACAACATTCGTATTGAAGCTTCTTCTGGTTTAACAGACGAAGAAATTAAAAAGATGAAAGCAGATGCAGAAGCAAATGCAGAAGCTGATAAAAAAGCAAAAGAAACTGCCGATAAAATAAATGCTGCAGACTCTATGATATTTCAAACAGAAAAACAATTAAAAGAGTTTGGAGATAAATTATCTGCCGACAAAAAAGGACCAATCGAATCTGCTTTAGAAGAATTGAAAAAAGCACATGAATCTAAAGACCTTGGACAAATAGATGCAGCAATGGAAAAAATTAATGCAGCATGGAAAGTAGCAAGTGAAGAAATGTACAAAGCAGAACAAGAAGCACAAGCAGGAGGTGCAGCAGGAGCACAGCCAGAAGCTGGAGCTAATGATGATGCTCAAGCAGATAATGTAGAAGATGTAGATTTTGAAGAAGTAGAAGAAGAAAAATAATTCTTTTCGATACAAATAAAATAAGTTAGGGTTTCATTTTAAATGAAACCCTAACTATTATATGAGAGTTTCACTTTTCCAAAGTCTCGGGAGTGAAGCCCTAACGCTAATTTAGGTATGACAAAAAAATAAAGATTATCCAACTAACAAATTATATCCAAAAAACTT
>WFMU01000037.1 GCA_015488935.1 Flavobacteriaceae bacterium
GGCTAAACTAAGAATTATTAATGACTCTTTAAATATAACGTTTACTAAGAGCATTAATGTATCAAATTAATCTTTTTCTCTTTAACCCGAAAAATTCACTGAGTTTCTTACAACTAAATACCCAAATTTGGGGTATTTCTAAGTCAGCTTGTCCCCATTCATTTTGGGGAGGGTTACCCTTATAAATTCATTAGTTCAGCAAAAATTTTTGCTTCCTAATGAATAATGCGGGTTAAATAAAAAAATCCTCACCCTAATTAAAGGATGAGGATAAATAAAAACCCCTATGAACAAAAACTTGTTCGACACAAAGGTAAGTCATTTAAAACGATTAACAAAAATTATTTTAACTGTTTTTTGAGGAATATTGTTTTTCTAAATCTGAATAAGATTGTAATTTTTTATTTAAAATGGCGCCATGAATACTTGCATTTAATTCAAAACCTAATAATAAGGCGTAAGCATTAAAGTAAATCCAAAGCATAATAACCATAATTGTACCTACAGAACCATAAAGTGCATTGTAGTTTGCAAAATTGGTGACATAGTAGGAATAACCTAGAAAAATCAAAAGAATAAGCGTTGTAGAAAGTGTTGCTCCAGCAGATAAAAACTTAAATGTTTTTCTTTTTAATGGGGCAATATAAAATAAAAACGCTACCGAAAAATATACGATTGAACCAATGATTAAAAATGTAAAAAAATAGAAAATTATTCCTTCATTATTGGAAACGAAAGGGATATTATCAGCTAAAATATTTATTATTTTTCTTTCCCAAACCATAAATAAAAACATACTTAATGTTGAAAAAACAAACCCAATTACAAGAAAAAAAGAAATTAATCTCGTTGAAATCCACGACCGTTTATCAAAATTAATTTTTGAAGCATTAAACATTTGAATGATTACCCTAAACCCATTTGAAATAAAATATAGCGCCATAATAAATCCAACGGACAAAATAGAATTTACTGTTGAATTTTGTAACTGATCTAAGCTATCAATGAAATTATCAATAATGACTTTAGGAACAAAACTAGATAAAATAGGTAAAATATCTTCTCTTAAATCAAAAAATGGGACATAAGCACAAGAAATCACCAACACTAATGCGAAAGGAATTAAAGCTAAAAAGAAATGAAATGATAAAGCTGCTGCTCTAGTAGAAATAAATCCTTTTCTTAATGTCCACACAAAAAAGAATAAAATTTCATACAAATTGACCCCTTGAAATCCAGGCAGCCATATTTTTCTAGCTAAATGAATCACATTACGCATAATCGTCACTCTTAAAATGCGGTATAATCTTATTATTTTCTCTTTAATTTGATTCATTAAATACAAATGTGTAAAAGTTTATCGTTAATTCCTATCAATTTTATATTTTAGTCAAAATTTTTATATGATACGTTACAATCCTAAATTTTGGTTCAGACATATTTTTTCTTTTCACAAAAGTGATACTTTTATGGTGATTTGGAAAGAATTAATTTATATCGGTCTATTTACTACCTTATTAACATTTTTAGTATCAAGATTTGTTAGTACAGACAATATAGAAACCATGTCTAGATTAAAGGATGTTTTTGCATTAGTTGGATTTGTTTTGTCGTTATTACTGGTTTTTAGAACTAATACTGCTTATGACCGTTGGTGGGAAGGTAGAAAAAAATGGGGTGAGTTAGTTAACAATTCAAGAAATTTAGCGATAAAAATAAGCGCCATGACTACCAATAAAGAACATAAACTTTTTTTTAAGAGAATGATTCCCAATTATGCATTTGCCATGAAAGAGCATTTAAGAGAAGGTGTATTATTAGAGGAATTAGATTTAACAGAGGAAGAACACAAAGCAATCAAACACATTGAACACAAAACATCTTATATTGCAAAAAAAATGTATGAAAGATTGGAGTTAATGAAATCTAGTAATGAATTAAGCGAAATTGAATTTTTATCTTTAGACATTAATTTAAAAACATTTTCGGATATAACGGGGGCTTGTGAGAGAATTAAAAACACACCTATCCCCTATTCATACAGTTCTTTTTTAAAGAAGTTTATTTTTGTATTTGTGACCACATTACCTTTGTCATTTATTACGGTTTTTAATTATTATTCTGCATTTGTAGCTATTTTTGTATTTTATGTTTTGGTAAGTATGGAAATATTAGCTGAAGAAATTGAGGATCCTTTTGGAAAAGATGAAAATGATTTACCTACTGATAATTTATCGTTAAAAATTAGAGCAAATGTTAAAGAAATTTTTGAATAATTAAAAAATTTCAATAAA
>WFMU01000038.1 GCA_015488935.1 Flavobacteriaceae bacterium
AAAGAAACACCAAAATATAAGCAACCAGCAAAATGGCTATTGCTATAAAGTATATAAAATATTTTTTTTCTTCTAATTGATACATTTCTGTTGTTCTTTAACCGTAAGGATTTCTGTTATTTTTTAACCGCAAAGGGCGCAAAGCTTTCGCTAAGGTCGCTATGGTTTGTTTTTTCTCGGTTTTATAAATTATTTACTACTCGTTTTATTCCATTTTTTATTAATGTTACATTAAAATTTATTAGCATTCCTAATTTACAATTTGATAGTTTTATATAAGTCAATAATTGAGTTAAATGTACATCGTTTAACATTTCTACCGCTTTTAATTCTATAATCACTTTATCTTCAACTATTAAATCTAATCTATAACCAATATCTAACTTTACATTTTCATATACTAGTGGTAATCCTTTTTGTTTTTCTACCTTTAATCCTGTTTTTTTTAATTCATAAAATAGACATTCCTCATAAGCATTTTCTAATAACCCTGGACCTAAAGCTCGATGTACTTTTAGAGCACAATCAAATATAACTTTTGATATTTCATTTTCTGTCATTGCTTTTCATTTTTTTCTTTGCGCTCTTAGCGAAAGCTTTGCGCCCTTTGCGGTTAAACAAAACCTCTAAAAACCGTAAATCGCAAAAGCATTTCAAACAGTATTAAAAATCCTGCTAGTAATACAAAAGGTCTAAACATTTCTTCGAAATTGGTATATTTAAATTCTTCTATTTTTGTTTTTTCTAATTTATTTATCTCCTCATATATTTTTGTTAGTTTACTATTATTAGTTGCTCTAAAATATTTTCCATCGGTTTCTTTTGCTATATATTTTAGTAATTTTTCGTCAATTTCTACTGGTGCATTTCTAAAAATAAGTTTACCATCCATTCCTTTTGCGACAGGAAACATTGCAGTTCCGTTTGTTCCTAATCCAATAGTATATACTTTTATATTTAGGGCTTTTGCCAATTCGGTAGCTGTTTTTGGATCTACAGAACCTGTATTATTTACGCCATCTGTTAATAAAATAATGACTTTAGATTTTGCTTTACTTTCTTTTAATCTATTTACTGCAGAGCCTAATCCCATTCCAATGGCAGTACCGCCGTCTAATTGTCCCCAACGCAATCTTCGAATGGTATTTTTTACAATTCGTTTATCGCTTGTTATTGGTGTTTGGGTGTAACTTTCTCCAGCATATACTACCAATCCTATTCTATCGTTGGGTCTTTTATCAATAAAATTACTTGCTACTTTTTTAAGTGCTTCTAATCGGTTTGGTTTTAAATCTTTGGCTAACATACTTGCCGAAACATCTATTGCCATTACAATATCAATTCCTTTGTTCGATTTTGTTTTTGTAGTTACTTCTTTGTTTCTTGGTCTTGCTAAAGCAATAATTAACGAGCTAATTGCTAGTAATCGAAGTAAGTACAATAGAGGTTTTAGTTTCGATAATATACTTCCTGATCCAAAAGATTTTGTATTCGGAAATGAAATCGTTGCGTTTTCTTTTTTGGACGTAAAAAAATGCCATAGTGCTATGATTGGTACTAATACCAACAACCATAATAATTCTGGATTTGCAAATTCAAATTTACTTAGCATCTTCTTCTACATTTTTTGGGTTTTCTAAATCATTTTTGGATGGAGTTTCTTCTTGTATTTTTTCAACTACATCTTCCTTTTCAGTTATTTCTTCTTCTACTTTTAGTCCTTCTAAAATAACATCTGCATATTTACGATGCATCTGAATTTCTTCGGCATAAGGTTTTGACTTGGCAAATTTCACCAAATCGGCTTCTTTTAATAAATCTTTTAGTTTAATAATTGTTTTGTTTGATATATCTAAACCACTTTCATTTTTAAACTTTTTTAGTGCATTTATCAATTCACTTGTTGTACTTTCTAGAGCAGGAACGTTTAATTCTTTTTCGATATAAGTTCGTAATATATCGGTTAACTCGCTGTAATATTCTTTGGTTTTATTGTTTTGCCAAAGGAGTTTTTTATCTAAACTTTCGAGTTGTTGTACTGCCATTTCAAATGGTGGTATTTTTGCAATACGCTCTTCTTCGGTTTCTTTTTTACGGATAAAGAACCACCAAATTATAAAGCCAATAATTGGTAATAATAAGAGTAAATACCAATAATTTCTTGCGTAATCTTTAATACTTAACGCTTGACTTTGAATTGCTTTTATTGGAAATAATTTTTGTTTGGTTGTATCTACTGCTACGGTAGAAACATCAAAAACAATTGGTTTGGTTTGGTATTTTTTACCTTTTATGTTTATTATTTGTTGTGGTAATTCGTATCTACCACTATCAAAACTGGTAAGTGCGTATTTTTTTATCAGTCTATTTTTTATGGTATCTACATCAAATGATTTAACAACTTCCATTTTTTGTAAACTATCTAAAACTAGTTTCGGGAATTGTACTTCATCTTGTGCATCTACAATATATTCTAATCGAATTTGCTCTCCTATTCGTATTTTTGTGGTGTCTGTTCTTACGGTTACTTGTGCATTAACTTTTATGGTAAAGAGTAACACAAGTGCGTAAAAACACCATCCTAAAAATTTAGGAAAAGCATACATTTTTACCGTGTTTTTATTTGAATTTTTTGTTTTTTTATTCATCTCTCAAGTCTTACCTCTTTTCTCTTTTCTCTTGTTTCTTGCTTCTTGTTTCTAACAATTACCCTCTTCCTTTAAAATATCCCATTAATTCTTTTACATAATCTCTACCAATCATGGTATTTATTACTCCTGAACCACTTTTTTTGAATGCAGTTTTATAGTAGTCTGCTGTTTTTAAATAATTAGCTTTATATTTATTTCGTACTTTTTTAGAATTTGTATTTACCAACATGGTTTTTCCGCTTTCGGAATCTACGATGTTTATCATTCCTACTTTTGGTAATTCGGCTTCGTATCTATCATATACTCTTATTCCTGTTACATCGTGTTTTCTTCCTAATATTTTTAGTGCATTTTCGTAATTATCATCTACAAAATCGGATAATACAAATACAATTGCCTTTTTTTTCATTACACTAGAAATGTATCTAAATGCTTGTTCTAAATTTGTTTTTTTGCTTTTTGGTTGAAATTCTATAAGCTCTCTAATGATTCGTAAAACGTGTGATTTTCCTTTTTTTGGAGGAATAAATAGTTCTATTTCGTCTGTAAATAAAAGCAATCCTACTTTATCGTTATTTTGTATTGCCGAAAAGGCGAGTGTTGCTGCTATTTCGGTAACGGTTTCTCTTTTAAATTGTTCGTTAGTTCCAAAAAATTCCGAAGCAGATATATCTACCATCAACAACATGGTTAGTTCTCTTTCTTCTTCAAAAACTTTTACAAAAGGTTCGTTATAACGAGCAGTAACATTCCAATCTATATTACGAATATCGTCTCCAAATTGGTATTGACGTACTTCAGAAAAAGTCATACCTCGTCCTTTAAAGGAGCTGTGATATTCTCCCGAAAAGATATGATTAGACAATCGCTTTGTCTTAATCTCAATCTTTTTAACCTTTTTTAAAATTTCTTTAGTATCCATTTTTTAGTTGATGTGTTTATACGTTTTTTTGTTTATGCATTAATTTACTTTGTTTGTAGAATTAGCTTTACAAATCACAAATTCACAAACTTATAAATTCACAAATTCACATCTTTAAGGTACTTCTATTTCGTTTACAATTTTATCTATAATTTCTATAGAACTAATGTTTTCTGCTTCTGCTTCGTAAGTTACACCTACTCTATGTCGTAAAACATCGTGTACAACTGCTCTTACATCTTCTGGTATTACATAACCTCTACGTTTTATAAATGCATAACATTTTGCTGCGGTTGCTAAATTTATACTTCCACGTGGCGATGCTCCAAAACTGATTAAATCTTTTAAGTCTGCTAAATTATATTTTTCTGGATATCGTGTAGCAAAAATAATATCGAGGATATATTTTTCTATTTTTTCATCCATATACACTTCTTGTACTGCTTTTCTTGCATTAAGAATGGTATCTAACGAAACGACAGCATTTACCTTTTCCCAAGATTTATTTAGGTTTGCTCGCATAATCATTTGTTCTTCTTGTAAGGATGGATAATCAATGACTACTTTTAGCATAAATCGATCTACTTGTGCTTCTGGTAAAGTATAGGTTCCTTCTTGTTCAATCGGATTTTGTGTTGCCATTACTAAGAACGGCTCTTCTAATTTAAACGATGTATCACCAATAGTAACTTGATGTTCTTGCATGGCTTCTAGTAGGGCAGATTGTACTTTTGCAGGAGCTCTATTTATCTCATCTGCAAGTACAAAATTGGCAAATATTGGTCCTTTTTTTATAGAAAAATCATTTACTTTCATATTGTAAATCATTGTTCCAATAACATCGGCTGGTAATAAATCGGGTGTAAATTGTACTCTACTAAAACTTCCTTTTACAGCTTTAGATAGTGTGTTTATAGCTAAAGTTTTTGCTAATCCTGGAACTCCTTCTAATAAAATATGTCCATCGCCAAGCATTCCTATTAGTAATCTATCAATCATATATTTTTGACCAACAATTACTTTGTTTAATTCATTTCTAAGCAAATCTATAAAAGCACTTTCGCGTTCTATTTTTTCGTTTATAGCTCTAATATCAACTCCTGTATTTATCTGTTCCATGTTTCTTTTAATTTTAATAAAAAATTTAGAATACAAATATACGCTTGAAGTACTGTTTTTACTGTTAAAGAATGGTTAAAAGAATTTTAAAATATTCTTAAAATTAACACATCTTAAAAAAAGGCAAGAATGATTTTTTTTAAGTTATACTTTTAATGATAGAATACATAGAAATAATTTGTAATAACTAGTAAAGATGTTTTGTCAAAACATCTTTACTAGTTTTTTGTAGCTCTAAGCATTTCTCGTTTTCCAACAGGTCCAGGTAAGCGTTCTACCGTAAATCCAACAGTTTGCATTGCTCTACGTACAGAGCCTTTTGCCGAATAAGTAACTAAAATACCGTTTGGTTTTAAGGCTTCAAACATTTTTTTAAAGATGGTTTCCGTCCATAACTCTGGTTGTACTCTTGCTCCAAAAGCATCGAAATAGATAAGATGGAACTTATTTTTATCGTCTATTTTTTCAAATAATTGTTTTCGTTTTAAAAGTGTAAAATTAGTGTTTATGGTTTGCATTGTTTCCCAATCCGAAGTATGCATTTTTGTAAAAATTGCAGTTTCTTTCTGTGTATTTAATGCATCGCAATAATTCATTAATTTTATTTCTTCGGCACTTACAGGATATGCTTCAATACCTACATAATCAACTATTAAGTTTCGTTTAACACTCTCTAAATAAGTAATAAAACAATTTAAACCTGTACCAAAACCTATTTCTAAAATTGCAATATTAGATTTATCTTCAAATACATCTAAACCATGTTTTATAAATACATGATATGCTTCTTGTATTGCGCCGTGTTTGGAGTGGTATTGTTCATTTATTTCTGGCAGATGTATGCTTGTAGAACCATCGGCTGTAATACATATTTCTCTTTTCATGGTAAGGTTATTACTTTATTATAGACAAATATATTCAAAATATTTATAATTGAATATCTTTTAAATATACCTAAAAAAGCGTATTTTTGCAAAACTAAAGAAGACAGATGAAAACTGATATCACAACACAGATAAAAATAGAAAAAGTAACAGAATCTAAACTAGATAAAGCTACGTTAAGCAATCGTAAGTTTGGCTCTACATTTACCGATCACATGTTTATTTGTACCTACAAAAATGGTGCATGGCAAATGCCAAAAATAACGCCTTATCAGGCTTTACAATTAGAACCATCTGCTCGTGTTTTTCATTATGGTCAAGCTGTTTTTGAGGGTATGAAAGCCTACAAAGACACCGATGGTCATGTTTGGTTATTTAGACCAGATGAAAATCAAAAAAGAATTAATCGTTCGGCTAAGAGATTGGCTATGCCTGAATTTCCGGAAGAATTATTTTTTGAAGGTTTAAAAACATTATTAACTATCGATGCAGATTGGATTCCTACTGCTGATGGTAATTCGTTATATGTTAGACCTTTTATGATTGCTTCTGGAAATGGAATTTTTGCTGCTCCCTCAGAAGAATATACATTTATGATTATATGTTCTCCTTCAGGAAAATATTATACTAAAGATGTTGGTGTTGTAATTGCAGAATATTATAGTAGAGCTGCAAATGGCGGTGTTGGTGCTGCAAAAGCTGCTGGTAATTATGGAGCACAATTTTATCCAACACAATTAGCTATCGAAAAAGGATACCAACAAGTGGTATGGACAGATAGTACGCACGAATATTTAGAGGAAGCAGGTACCATGAATGTCTTTTTTAGAATTAACGACACGTTATTAACTGCACCAACTAGTGAGCGAATTTTAGACGGTGTTACCAGAAAAAGTATTATTACCATTGCTAAAAATCAAGGTATAAAAGTAGAAGAAAGACGTATTAAAATTAGTGAAATTAAAGAAGCTGCAACAAATGGAACCTTAAAAGAAATGTTTGGTGCTGGTACTGCTGCTGTAATTGTTCCAATCTCGCATTTTTCACATCAAAATGTAGATTATGAAATTCCAAAAATAAAAAATAGATATTCTGAATTATTTAAAAAGCAATTAACAGACATTCAATACAACAGAGCCGAAGATAAATTTGGATGGCGCTATAAAGTTTTGTAAAAACAAAGTTCGTTGTTTAGTGTATTTACCTCATTTTGTAAATTGTTAATTTGGTTTAATAAATTTACAACGACATCTAAACCTTCAAAATTAATATCTAAATCGTAATGCAAACGCATTAATTTTTCTATGGTTGCAAGTTCCTTTTCTGGCACATGCATTACATTATTTATTGGACTTAGTTCTATTAAGTTAAAATCGGATAACGATTCGATAAACGAAATTGGAATTTCGTAATGTGTACATAATTGTTTTACTGAAATTGTTTTAATTGTTCCCATAATATTATCTTAGTTTTGCTAATTCAGTAAATAATTCTTTTTCTTTTTTACTTAAATTTGTTGGTATTTTTACTTGATAAGTAATATATAAATCTCCAAAAACATCTTTTTTCTTATATACAGGAAAACCTTTTCCTTTTAATTTTACTTTGGTTCCGTTTTGTGTTTCTGGTTTTACTTTCAGTTTTACTTTTCCATTTAAAGTTTCTACAAACACATCGCCACCTAAAACAGCTTTGTACAAATCTAAATCTACTGTTACGTGTAAATCATTTTTATTTCTTCTAAATTTGGTGTTGTTTATAATGTTAAATTTGATGTATAAGTCTCCTTTTCCGCCACCATTAACACCTGAACCACCATGCCCTTTTATTTTAATTATTTGTCCGTTTTCAACTCCTGCTGGAATAGTTAAACGGATATTTTTACCATTTACAGTAAGGGTTCTTTTATGTGTTTTTGCAACATCGGTAAGGTTTAGTTGTAGTTCTGCATTGTAGTCTTGCCCTTTAAATTTTACACTACTGTTTCTTTGACTATATCCAGAATTACCACCACCAAACATTGATGCAAAGAAATCGGAATAATCTGCTTCGTTAAAATTTGAGTAAGTTTTTTGATTTCTATGTGTTTGTTGGTATTTGCTTTGCTGTTGTCTTGCTTTTTCAAATTCTTCGGCATGTTGCCAATCTTTTCCGTATTTATCGAATTTTTTTCGATTTTCTGGATTTCCTAAAACTTCATTTGCTTCGTTTATTTCTTTAAATTTTTTTTCGGCAGTTTTATCATTTGGATTTAAATCTGGATGGTATTTACGTGCCAATTTACGATATGCTTTTTTTATATCGCTTTCTGTTGCATTTTTAGAAATGCCAAGTACTTTATAATAATCTATATAGTTCATTTATCGTTACCTTTAAAGTATCTTTTTTTAATTGAAAAGAAACCGTCTAAAGATACATTTTTTTAGACAGTTTCTTCTATTTTTTACTTGTTATTTTTAGGAAATAATCTGTTTTGAAATTTTTTAATATTATCTTTTAATTTCTCAAATTTTCCTTCACTATTTTCTTTATTTGCAACTGATTTTTTTAGATTTTTAATAGATTCAGCTAAACTTGCATAGTCTTTATCTTTCTTACCATATCCTAATTCTTCTGCTAATTGTAGCTGATAATCTGCATTGTTTAACAAGTTTGTTACCTTATCTACATTTTCGTGGTCTTTAGCATCAATTGTAGCAGCTTCAATAATCATCTGTTCTGCATTAAGTACTGGTAATGGTAAAATTGTTTTTTGAATTACTACCGTACCTAATACTTTTTGCAATATAAGTTTAGCATCTTTTATTTTATCTTCTTCTAAAAGCACAACAGCTTCTTTTATTGCTTTAGGATAGGTATCTGTAGGCATAAAATAAGTATTAATTACCATTTCACTTCTTAAATCTTTAAGTAAATCACTTGCTGTTCTATAATATCCTTTATTCATTGCTTCTTTTGCTGCTTTGGTTGTTTTATGAACCACTTTAATATCGGCAACAAATTCTTCTTTTTGGTAATCTACATCTACAGGTAATAGTGCTAATGAAGGATCTTTTGCAAGTAATACTTCTAATTTACCTATTAATACTTTTCCTTTTTTAATTGCATCTTGTTTTTTCCCTTTTGCTACAACGTTTAATAAAGACTCTGTTTCTCCAATAGTTGCAATTGCTTCTTTTGTTAATTTTGCAGTTCTATCTATTTTTTCTTTTTCTACATCTGCAATAACCTTTGCATCTAAGGTATCTTTATTCATTTTTAGTGTAGTTTCCTTTTTCGGAATTTCTTTAAGAGCTACATCTTCTGTTGTTTTTACTTTTTTACTTTGCGCACAGGCAAATAAGCTTATTAATAAAATGTTTAAAACTAAAATTCTTTTTACTGTATTTTTCATTTTTGTTAAATTTTGATATTTATCAAAATGAGGTAGTACACTAAAAAATTAAACTATCTATAAAACTCGTATCAAAACCTCAGATTGAAATTATTAATATTTGTTTTAAATTTCTGCCCGAAAATAAAACTTTCAGGCAGAATAGTTATGGTCTTAAATTATGCAATTTTAATTTGCTTAATTGGTTTTGGTTTTGCTTCTTCTTTTTTTGGAATTGCAATTGCCAAAATTCCATTTTTATAACTTGCAGTTATTTTATCACCTTCTACCATTTCAGGTAAAGTAAAAGAGCGTGTAAAAGATTGGTAACTAAATTCTTTTTTAGTGAATGTTTCTCCTTCTTTAGTTTCATTTTCTATTTTCTTTTCTGAAGAAATAGTCAATAAATCATTATTTAATTCGATATTAAAATCTTTTTTATCAAATCCAGGAGCTGCAACATGTACTTCAAAAGCATCTTTATTTTCTTTAATATTTACCGATGGTAATGTGGTGTTAGTTTCTGAATAGTTTCTTCTAGATAAAGTGTCTAATTCAGTATCAAAAAAGTGACTTAATAAACTTGGTAATTGGTTTTGGTATCTTACTAGTGTCATTGTTATATATTTTAAAAGTTATACATCTATTTTTTACAATCTGCATTATTCAAATTGTATTCCATTTCAAAAAATAAGTCAATTTTTACAAAAAAACACAATATTTATGACATTATGTCTTAATAAACACAATTAAAATGACATATAGTCCGATGTCGTGTTCCATAAAAAATCCTAACTTGCAAACCTAAACACCAATAAAATGTATAAATATTTACTTCTAATACTTACTATTACTTTTTTTAGTTGTAAGAGTCAAACAAAAACGGAAATGAAAGAACATAAATTTACCAACGATTTAATAAAAGAAACCAGTCCGTATTTATTACAACACGCTCATAATCCTGTAAATTGGCATGCATGGAATGAAGAAACATTAGCATTAGCAAAAAAAGAGAATAAATTAATTTTAATTTCTATTGGTTATGCCGCATGTCATTGGTGTCATGTAATGGAGCATGAAAGTTTTGAAGATGAATTTACAGCCGATATAATGAATAAAAATTTTATCTGTATAAAAGTAGATAGAGAAGAAAGACCAGATGTAGATCAAATTTATATGAATGCTGTACAATTAATGACTGGTCGTGGTGGTTGGCCTTTAAATTGTATTGCAATGCCAGACGGGAGACCTGTTTGGGGAGGAACGTATTTTCCGAAGAATAATTGGATTAATGCACTAAAGCAAATTGCAGAATTATATAAAAAGGAACCACAAAAATTAGAAGAACAAGCTAAAAAATTAACCGAAGGTGTAAAATATGATGGACTTATTAGTTTTAACACCGATAAACCTGTTTTTACTAAAGAAGGTTTAAAACAAGTGGTACTTAATTGGGAAGATTATATGGACTTAAAAATGGGCGGAAGAAATGGTTCCCCAAAGTTTCCAATCCCAAATAATTTTCAATTTTTACTACGTTATGCAATACAAGCTAATGATAAAAAAATACTCGATTATGTAAATTTATCTCTAACCAAAATGGCTTATGGTGGTATTAACGACCAAGTTGGTGGTGGTTTTGCTCGTTATTCTACAGATGAGCGTTGGCACATACCACATTTCGAAAAAATGCTGTATGATAATGGTCAGCTATTAAGTTTATATGCAAATGCTTATACAGCAACTAAAAATAAATTATATAAAGAAACCGCTTACCAAATTACCCAATTTATTGAACGTGAATTGATGAATGATGTAGGAGCATTTTATTCTTCTTTAGATGCAGATAGCAATAATACACAAGGAAAATTAGAAGAAGGTGCTTTTTATGTTTGGACTAAAGAGGAATTACAAAAATTAATTACCCAAGATTACCAACTATTTGCAGACTTTTATAATGTAAATGCAAATGGCGAATGGGAAAACGGAAAGTATAATTTAATTCGTACACAATCTAAAGATGCTTTTTGTAAAGAACAACATATTTCTGTAGAAACACTAAATAAAAAAATTAAGCAATGGAAAAAAACGTTATTACACGAAAGAGAAAAAAGAGAACGACCTCGTTTAGATGATAAAACCTTAACTTCATGGAACGCTTTAATGTTAAAAGGTTATGTAAATGCTTATATTGCATTTAAGGATAAACATTTTTTAGATATAGCTATTAAAAATGCACATTTTATCGAAAAATTACAGTTAAAAGGAGATGGTAGCCTATACAGAAATTACAAAAATGGAAAAAGTAGTATTACTGCTTATCTAGAAGATTATGCTACCGTAGCTGATGCTTTTATTAATCTTTACGAAGCAACTTTAGACGAAAAATGGTTAAAAACAGCTAAAAAATTAACCGATTATAGTCTAGATCACTTTTTTGATGATAAAAGTCGTATGTTTTTCTTTACTTCAGATACACAAAAAGGATTAATTACTCGTAAAATGGACACTGATGATAATGTTATTCCATCTTCTAATTCTATTACTGCTTTAAATTTATTTAAACTGGGACATTATTTTTCTAATGGTACTTATTTAGCAACTTCACAAACCATGCTTAATAATGTTAAAAATAAAGCCATGCGTTATGGTGCTGGAGCATCTAACTGGTTTATTTTATATGCTAATTTTATTGGTAATTTTTACGAAGTTGCCATTGTTGGAAAAGATGCTAAACAAAAATTACAAGAAATTAACAGTAGTTATTTACCTAACAAATTAATTGCTGGTAGTTTATCGGAAAGTACTTTACCTTTATTACAAAACAGATATTTTAAAGACGATACCATGATTTTTATCTGTGTAGATGGTGCTTGTCAAATGCCAACTAACGAGAGTAAAAAAGCAATGGAATTGATGAAAATAGGATTTTAGGTAAACAAAAGTTTCTAATATAATAGTCAGGGTTTGACTAATGCCTTTTTTACTTAACATTACTCAAACCCTTTGTTTTATTGCTTATATCCTTTGTTTTAAACAAAACTTTATCTATCTTTATATAGAAAAAACAGGTAAAATAAAGGTTTTTTGGTAACGCTTTTGGTAACATAAATATTTTTTATTAGATTTGAAATACAATTAAAAATCTAATATATGTATTTTTATTTACGCAACAATAAAACAAAAACAAAAAGTTTAATCATTATTCGCTATCATATAGGAAAGGGCAAGGATAGGTTTGTTTATTCTACTGGGGAAAATATCCACCCTAAAGACTGGGATAAAACTTTAAAAAATGTCAAAAAAGAAAAAAGGGGGGTAGAATATGCAGCTTTGCGAAAACGATTAAACCAATATAGCCAATACTTAGATACTTTAATAGCAACGTATAAACTTAATGATATTGATATAACTAAAGAGCTTCTTAAAAAGGATTTCGATATACAGTTTAAAAAGATAAAAAGAGCAAAAAAAAGTGTTATAGCTTGTTTTGAAGATATGATACAAGAGCGTAAAAGTCGTAATTACGCAGAAAGCACAATAAAAAAACTTACAACTATTAAAAACAATTTAATACGTTACGAAAAAGAGCATTTAAAACGCTCTTTAGTTTTTGACGATTTTAAAGGCGACTTTTTTAGACGTTGGGTTGTTTTCTGTTATGAGGTTTTGGATTTATCCGACAACACCATAGATAGACAAGGCGGCTACTTTAAAACTTTTTTAAGAGAAACCTACAAAAAAAGATTGCATGACATTTCAGATTACACACACTTTTTTAGTCTTAAAAAAGAAACAGACAATATATCACTAAGTAAAAAAGAAGTCTTAGAAATATTACATTTTGATTTTAACAACAAATCCGAGCAAAGAGTTATCGACCTCTTTTTAATAGGATGTTTAACAGGGCAACGATTTTCCGATTATTCTGTATTTGATAAATTAGATTATAACAATGGAAGAATAGAAAAAAGAGCAAAAAAAACAAATTTTAAGACCATCATCCCAGTAGATGACAATATTTACTTAAAAAATCTGTTAGAAAAATACGACTGGCAATTGCCAAAGATTAGTAATAA
>WFMU01000039.1 GCA_015488935.1 Flavobacteriaceae bacterium
ATATTTTTTTATTTAAAAAACAATAATTTTAAGGTACAGGATCATAACCACTTCTTCCCCAAGGATGACAACTAAATATGCGTTTTAAAGCCAAGCCACCACCTTTAAACAAACCGTGTTTTTTTAATGCTTCGGCAGAATAGTGTGAGCATGTTGGCTCAAACCTACAACTTGCTGGTGTGTATGGCGATATTGCTACTTGATAAAATCGGATGAGCAACAGAAATGGATATGTTAGTATTTTTTTAATCAAAATTAATTTAAGTAAGATTTATACTGTAAAAGTCGTTCCTTCTCTACTATCTTTTAATTGGATGCCTTTTTCTAATAACTTATCTCTTATTTCGTCAGAAAGCGCATAATTTTTATTTTCTTTTGCCTCTTTTCGCAAAGCGATTAACAGCTCAATCACACCAATCAGTTTATCGGAATTATCTGCTCCTTGCGAGTTACTTTTTAGTCCTAAAACATCGTAAACAAATGCTTTTAACGTCTTTGTTAATAGTTCTAAATCTGCTTTTGTTATTGTTTCTTTTTTATCATTTATTAAATTGATAAATTTTACTGCCTCAAAAAGATGTGCAATTAATATTGGTGTATTAAAATCATCGTTCATAGCATCGTAACATTTCTGTTTCCATGCAATAATATCTACAGAAGATGTTTTAGATACTTCTAAATTTTCTAATTTACCAATAGCCTCCATTAATCGATTATAGCCTTTTTCTGATGCTAATAAAGCATCGTTAGACAAGTCTAATATACTTGAATAATGTGCTTGCATCATAAAAAATCGTGTAACACTTGGCGAGAATGCTTTGGATAATATCTTGTTATTACCTGTATATATTTCTTGTGGCAAGATATTATTTCCTGTGGATTTAGACATTTTTTTACCGTTGAGATTTAGCATATTAGTATGCATCCAATATTTTACTGGTGCTTTATGATTACATGCTTTTGCTTGTGCTATTTCACATTCGTGATGTGGGAATTTTAAGTCCATTCCACCACCATGAATATCAAATTGGTTTCCTAAATATTTTGTACTCATTACTGTACATTCTAAGTGCCACCCTGGAAATCCTTCAGACCATGGCGAGTTCCATCGCTGGATATGCTCTGGTTCTGCTCGTTTCCACAAAGCAAAATCTTGTGGATTTTTTTTATCAGATTGTCCGTCTAATTCTCTTGTATTTTCTATAGTTTCTTCTATTTTTCGTTTAGATAAAATACCATAATCGTTAGTTTCGTTATACTTTAACACATCAAAATACACAGAGCCATTTACTTCGTACGCCAATCCAGCATCTAATATTTGTTGTACAGCTTCAATCTGTTCTACAATGTGTCCTGTAGCAGTAGGCTCTATACTTGGTGGCAATAAGTTATATTTTTGTAAGATATTATGAAAATCTACCGTATATTTTTGTACAATTTCCATTGGTTCTAACTTTTCTAATCTTGCCTTTGTCGATATTTTATCTTCAGCATCATCATCGGTTAAATGCCCTGCATCGGTAATATTGCGTACATAGCGCACTTTATATCCAATGTGTAGTAAGTACCTATATATCATATCAAAGCTCATAAATGTTCTCACATTTCCCACATGTACATTGCTATATACAGTTGGTCCACACACATACATTCCTACAAATCCTTCGGTTATTGGTTTAAATAATTCTTTTTTTCCTGTTAGTGTATTTTGAATTTTTAATGGCTGCATTCTTCCTTTGATTTTAAAGGTCAAATATAATAAATTTGTGGCGTGTTTTCCTGTTTAATTTTTCTTTTTAACAAAAAAATATTATGTTGGTTATCTGCATTTAGCTATATGCTCTTTTTTATACTTCCTAACCTACTCTGTCCTACCATCAATCCTTAATCTTTAGGATAAAATATATTACTATTACGCAATTAAAAAATAGTTGCAAGTTTTTAATAAAGCTGTTTTGCCAAAACAGCTTTACCAAGTATATATGAACTTTCCAGATTAGTATTAACTGTTTTTTATTCATTCTTCATTCAAAACTCAACCCCGAAACTTCGGGGCAAAACTCAAAATTCATAATTCAACATAAACTTCCCTGATTAGTTCAGACAACAATATAAAAATACAGCAATAAAAAAATAGATTGTTCCAACATTCTTTTCTTTTTATAGAATTGTTTACTTTTACCTAGTGAAAACCAAGAAATCAAATAAAAGTGCATTAACAGAAGTCGATGGTGTAAAGCAACCTGATACTACTAGTAAATCTTCCATTCAAAAAATTAAATTAAATCGGAGAAAACAACCTTCCGCAAAGGAATTTATTACTAAAATTTTGGCTGGTAATATTACTTTTCTTAGTAAAGCAATTACATTAATTGAAAGTACTAACAACAAACATAAAATTAAAGCAAGTAAAATTATTAATGCTTGTTTAAAACATGCTAATAATTCCGTTCGTATTGGAATTACTGGTGTGCCTGGTGTTGGCAAAAGTACGTTTATTGAGGCGTTTGGAAAGCATCTTACTTCGCTTGGTAAAAAAGTGGCAGTTTTGGCAATTGACCCAAGTAGCTCGGTAAATAAAGGTAGTATTTTAGGCGATAAAACAAGAATGGAAGAGTTGGTGAAAAACCAAAATGTTTTTATTAGACCTTCTCCTTCTGGAACTTCGCTTGGTGGTGTGGCTCGTAAAACACGCGAGTCTATTATTTTATGTGAAGCTGCTGGTTTTGATACTATTTTAATTGAAACGGTTGGTGTTGGACAAAGTGAAACGGTTGTTCACAGTATGGTAGATTTTTTTCTTTTACTAAAATTAGCTGGTGCTGGCGACGAATTGCAAGGTATTAAACGTGGTATTATTGAAATGGCGGATGCTATTGTTATCAATAAAGCAGATAACAATAATAAAACAGCTGCTAAACTTGCCAAAGCCGAATTTTCTAGAGCCTTACATCTTTTTCCGCAAAAAGAGAGTACATGGCTTCCGAAAGTTACTACATGTAGTGCTTTACATCAAGTTGGTATCGATTCGGTTTGGAAGATTATTACCGATTACCTTCAATTGACCAAAGCAAATGGCTTTTTTATTAACAAACGTGCCAAACAAAATGAATTCTGGCTTTTGGAAACTATAAATCAGCATTTATTAGATCATTTTTATAACAATAGTAATACTAAAAAGAATCTAAATAAAGAATTGGATAAAATTAATAATGCGAAATCCTCTCCTTTTGATGCAGCCGAGCGATTACTTAAAGGCTATTTTGGGGTGCGTGAGTGTTGAATGATGAATGTTGGTTTTTGGATGTTTAATTTTGAGTGAGGACGGAAGAAAGGGGAAAAGAGAGAAGGGAGAAGTTGATTAAACACAAAAAAAACACCTACACATCAATTTACAACCTTTGTTCTTAGTGCTTTTTGTGTAAAACTCTTTACAACTTTGGTATAAACCTAAAAATAACTCCTAAATTGTAACATTCCTTTTCTATTTGATACTAATTATGTGTAACTTAAGATAAAATTTAAATTATGACAAAAAAAATTGCAAAACATACTATTTCAGATTCTGATTTAGCACTTATCAAACAGGCAAAAGAAAGCATGCAACATAGTAGTTTTCTTATACAAAGTTTAGATAAAGTTGGTGATTTTGTAGAGGCTGGCATACGCTACATTCCGAAAAGAACGCAAAAATGGTTACAGGAAGTAGTAAATAAAATCCTTTTTTCTACCTTAAAAGCAAATCTTTTAACTTTAAAAAAGGGGAAAATTTTTAAAGAACCTTCAAACAAAACATATAAAACTTTAGTTACTTCTTCGGGAGTGGCTAGTGGTATTTTTGGTTCTACTACAGGTATTGGTACCATTATTTTTACTTCAGAAATGGCATTATCAACTAAATTTATGATGCGTTCTATCATGGATATTGCACGTAGTCATGGAGAAGATTTATACGACATAAACACCCAACTTGCATGTATGCAAGTTTTTGCTTTTGGAAATTCTTCTAAAGATGATGATGGTTTGGAAGCAAGTTACTACACTACGCGTATTGCAATGAATTCTGCCGTTAAAGAAGCCACGAGGTTTATTGCACAAAACGGAATAAAAGATTTAAGTAGAGTACTGGTTTCTAGTTCTAATCCATTACTTAAATTACTTGGTACTATTGCAGGACGGTTTACTATACAGGTTTCCGAAAAGTTTATCGCTCAAGCTATTCCTATTGTAGGTGCTGCTGGTGGCGGTACCTTAAACTATACATTTATTTCTCACTTTCAGAAAATTGCCGAAGCACATTTTACTATTCGTCAATTAGAACGCAAATATGGTAATGAAATGGTAATGATGGCTTATGAAGAAATTAGTTTGACTTAGTGTGTTTTTGGTTTTTAATTTGATTATAAAATGAGAACGCATTTAAAATTTTCTGTTTTACTTCTTTTTTCTTTGCTAATAAGTATAGCTAGTTGATAATCCAGTAAATGAAATGAGTGAGATGAACTTTAATCGAACTAGTTTTTTTTAGAACTATTCCGAGTATTAGAATCTTACTTGCCTTAAAAAAAATGTAGCTACTTCATGAGCTAAAATAGTTAATGTATCAAAAAATTTATTCCCGTTATTACTTTTCTTTTTTTGAGATGCTAATAATATGGAAATCTCTGTTAGGGCAATGATAATATTCCCTGTTTTGGTTGCATTTTTAATTAAATCTCTTAATTTATTAATGCC
>WFMU01000040.1 GCA_015488935.1 Flavobacteriaceae bacterium
ATTTATTGTATAGTGGAGCCATACAAAGTGGTGCAGATAGTAAATTTTATATTTATCCGAATGTAACGGCATCGTACGAGTTAATTAAAGATGTAATGACTCTCTACGCTGGTGTTACAGGTAATTTACACCAACAAACATATCGTGGTTTTGTAAAAGAAAATCCGTTTGTATCACCAACATTAGATGTTCGTAGAACCGATGAGCAATACCATGCAAAATTTGGAGCAAAAGGAAAATTAGCATCCTATATTTCGTATAACTTAAATGCATCATATAAAAGCGAAAACGATAAGCCTTTCTTTAAACTTAATGATGATTTAACACTAAGTGGAACAGCAAGAGATTACCAATATGCTAATTCTTTTAAAGTAGTATATGACGATGTAAAAACTTTTGGCGTTTCTGGAGAATTAAGTATCGATTTTACCAAAGAACTGAGCTTGGGTGGAAATGCAACATTTAATACTTATAATTTAGATGTACAAGACAAAGCATGGAATTTACCAGCATTAGAAGTAGGTGTTTTTGCAAGTTATAATACTAAAAACTGGTTTTCTGGAGCCAAATTATTCTTTGTAAGTGAAAGAGACGACCAATATATTAACAACTTTCCCTTAATTCCAATTAAAAAAAATATTACCAATAAAAGTTATATGGATTTAAATCTAAATCTAGGATATAATTTTACCGATAGACTAACGGCTTTTATCAATGGAAATAATTTATTTAACACCAAATACCCAAAATATACCAACTTTAGAGTACAAGGAATTCAGGTTTTGGGAGGTATAAAATATAAGTTTGATTTATAATAATTTATATCAAACTCTTAAAAAAAAGGCAGCTTATCGCTGCTTTTTTATTTGTGTAATTCTATTAAATAGACCTATAAGTTATGAGTTTTGAATGTTGAATTAATAAAAATGTACGTCTCTAAAATAGGTTGACCACAAAAGTTAACAAAAATCAGAGAAGTTTAAGATTGTAGGTAAAGCTGTTTTGCTAAAACAGCTTTACCCAAAACAGCCTTACTTATTAATAAAATTATAACTATTTTATATTGGATATAATTTGTTTTTTAAAATAAGGTAAGAGTTTATAAATACGGTATTATTTTTTATTTCATTAGAGTTTGTCACTTATATATGTTTTTTTTCGGACAACAATAAAAAACAATGCGTGTTTGCTTTAAAAAATAAAACTAAAAAAAAATAATTAACTACCTTTGTAAATTCTAATTGATAACAAAATTTACAATGATAAATCCGAAAAGATACACAATAACTGCAGCATTACCATATACAAATGGACCAGTACACATAGGGCATTTGGCAGGAGTTTATGTACCAGCAGATATATATGCAAGATATTTAAGAGCAAAAGAAAAAGATGTATTATACGTTTGTGGTAGCGATGAACATGGTGTACCTATTACATTAAGAGCAAAAAAAGAAGGAATTACACCGCAACAAGTGGTTGATAAATACCATGAAATAATAAAAAACTCATTTCAAGAATTTGGAATAAGCTTTGATAATTATTCTAGAACATCTGCAAAAATACATCATAAAACAGCATCCGATTTTTTTAAAAAATTATATGAAGATGGTAAGTTTATCGAAGAAACTAACCAGCAATTATACGATGCAGATGCCAAACAATTTTTAGCAGATAGATTTGTGGTAGGAACGTGTCCAAAATGTGGAAATGAAGAAAGTTATGGAGACCAATGCGAAAATTGTGGAACAAGTCACAATGCAACCGATTTAATAAATCCAAAATCTGCCATTACAGGCAACGTACCATCCTTAAAAGAAACAAAACATTGGTATTTACCATTAGACCAATACGAAAGTTGGCTAAGAGAATGGATTGTTGTAGGACACGAAAAAGATTGGAAAGCAAATGTGAGAGGACAAGTAAAATCGTGGTTAGACGACGGTTTAAGACCAAGAGCCGTAACACGCGATTTGGATTGGGGAATTCCAGTACCAATAAAAGGAGCAGATGGAAAAGTATTATACGTATGGTTTGATGCACCAATTGGATACATATCTGCAACCAAAGAATGGGCTGTACAAAACAACAAAAAATGGGAACCATACTGGAAAGATAAAGAAACTAAATTAGTACATTTTATAGGAAAAGACAATATTGTATTTCATTGTATTATATTTCCAGCAATGCTTAAAGCAGAAGGAAGTTATATTTTACCAGATAACGTGCCTGCAAACGAATTTTTAAATCTTGAAAATGATAAAATTTCAACATCCAGAAATTGGGCAGTTTGGTTACACGAGTATTTAAACGATTTTCCGAACCAACAAGATGTATTGCGCTATACACTAACAGCAAATGCACCAGAAAGTAAAGACAATAATTTTACATGGAAAGATTTTCAAGCAAGAAATAATAACGAACTAGCAGCAATATTAGGAAACTTTGTAAATAGAGTAGCCGTATTAACCAATAAGTATTACGATGGTATAATTCCAGCACCAAATAAATTTACCGATATTGATTTAGATGTATTGGCTCAAATAAAAAAATATCCAAACCGAATAGGAAATTCTATAGAAAAATATCGTTTTAGAGAAGCATTAGGAGAATTAATGAACCTAGCACGATTAGGAAATAAGTATTTGGCAGATGAAGAACCTTGGAAAACAATAAAAGTAGATGCTAATCGTACCAAGACAATTATGTATGTTGCATTACAAATAGTAAGTGCATTATCTGTTTTATCAGAACCTTTTTTACCATTTACTTCGGTAAAATTAAAACAGATTTTAAATAGTACAGAAGACAACCTAAAGTGGGATGCTATTTTATCTAAAGAAGAACTAATAGCACCCAATCGTAAAATAATAGAAAAAGCACCATTATTATTCTCAAAAATCGAAGATTCTGAAATACAAAAACAGTTAGATAAATTAGAAGCGACTAAAAAAGAAAACGAACAAGCAAATAAAATTGTAGAACCACAAAAAGAAATTATAAATTTTGAAGATTTTACAAAATTAGATATGCGAGTTGGTACAATTTTAGAAGCAGAAAAAATTCCGAAAACAAAAAAACTACTAAAATTAAAAGTAGATGTTGGTATCGATATTAGAACAATTGTAAGTGGCATTGCAGAAAGTTTTAATGTGGATGAAATTATAGGACAAAGAGTTACAGTTTTAACCAATTTAGCACCAAGAAAAATTAGAGGAGTAGAAAGTAATGGTATGATTTTAATGACTGAAACACCAAAAGGAGAACTAACTTTCTTAGAACCAGAGAAAGAAAATGTTAAAAATGGAGAGCAAATTAGTTGATTTTTATACTAAACATTTAAAGAAATGTTAAACTTTTAACAAAAAAGCAAATAAATTTTTAAATTATTTTCAAATATATATAAAAATAGTATATATTTGCACCGTTGAATTCTTTATAGAGTTTAACACTTTTTCTTTTTCATAGCAATTTTCCCATCAGTCGCAAGACTGATGGGTTTTCTATTTAGAATCTAAAATTATTTTGGTGTAAGGAATAACTGTTTTATATCCTTTATTATAAAAATAATC
>WFMU01000041.1 GCA_015488935.1 Flavobacteriaceae bacterium
TGAATACTTCCGTACATAATTTGGATTTTTATACTTGCAAAAGTAAGTTAAAAAAATGTTTTGGAATTAATTTTATACCATTTAAATTTTGAAAGGCAGTTAAATCAATTGTGAAGCAAAATACGTTATAAACTTTTGACAAAACGACTTTACTTGTTTTTATTTATTCCAAACTACACTCTTCAAAAGCTTTTATTTTACAAGGTGTATCTATTTTTTTATGAATGGCAGCAATAGCAGTTTTTTTATCTGTAAAGAAAATATCGTAACCCATTTTTTTAAGAAAACCACCTTTTTTAAGTACATCTTGACTTACCAATTTCATGCCACTAAAATAAATACCTCCTCTGTTCTCTTGCCATTTTAAAACCTCGTGCATAAGCCATTCCGAACCAGCCAAATCAATAAAATTAATACCATCTGCAATAACTAATAAATGCTTGGTTTTATTTTCTTCGTAAAGTTTGGTAAAATAATCCGAAATTTCTTCAATAGCGCCAAAATAAATAGAGCCATCAATTCGTATTACTTTTAAATTAGAACATTCTTTGGTATCTTTATTTCGAATAATATTTACAAAGCGATTATCTTCTGTAAGACCTAGCTCTGCAATATTTGGTTTAGAAGTTCTCTCTAAATAAAAGAATAAGGATAAGAATACACCCAAAACCAAAGCAATTTGTAAATCTAAAAATAACGTACCTAAAAAAGTAGCCCCAAAAACAATTAATTCTCGTTTGCTACTTTTTATAATTTGTTTTATATGTGTAAAATCAATTAGATTGTAGCCAACTAACAAAATAATTCCGCCCATAGCAGGTTTTGGCAAAAAGGCAGCATATTCTGCAAATAATAAGACTACTATCATTAAACCAAAAGCAGATATTAATGCCGACATTGGCGTTTTTGCTCCAGCTTGAAAATTAATACTAGAACGTGTAAAAGATGCAGAACTTGTATAACAAGAAAAGAAACTGGAAATAGTATTAGAAATACCTTGCGATATAAACTCTTGATTGGTATTTAATTTTTGATGAGTATGTAATGCTATAGAACGCGAAATAGCTGCGGCTTCTACCAAGCCTAAAGTTGCCAAAATAATTGCTCCAGAAGTTAGCATTTTCATGTTATTGTAATCAAACGCTGGCATTTTAAACGGTGGTAGATTAGAAGGTATTTTTCCTACAGTTTGGATATTGACCATATATTTTGAGCTGAGCCACAATGCAAATAAACTTCCAAAAATCATTGCAAACAGCATGTATAAGCGCGATATTTTTTTTACTTTTTTAATCGCTAAAGCGGTAAATAAAGTAAGCATAGCCACACTAAAAGCATACCAATTAGTTTCGGAAATATGATTGCCAATATATCCGATAATTTGATAAAACGAACTTCCTTGTGGCACTTTTATACCAAAAATATGCTTTAATTGTTTAAAAGCAATAAGCACACCAGCACCAGCAGAAAAACCAATAATAACAGAATTAGATACAAAGTTGACTAATTTTCCCATTCTGGCAATTCCCATAAAAAGTTTTATCACTCCTGCCATAAAAGATAGTAAAATAGCCAAAGAAACAAACGCTTCGATGTCTGTTTCTGGATGAATAAATTTACTTATGATACCGTATAAAACAATAGAACTGGTTGTGGTTGGTCCAGAAACTAAATGATACGAAGAACCAAAAATTGCCGCAATTACAGGAGTAAGCATTGCTGTATAAAAGCCATAAACAGGAGGCATTCCTGCAATCATAGCAAAGGCTACTGCCTGTGGAATTACAATAATGGTTCCTGTAATACCTGCGATTAAATCGTCTTTCCACGTTTTTTTTGCAAGTGGCAACCAGTTTAAGAATGGAAATATTTTGTGCATTTGTTAGTAGTTTTTAATTATTATAAGTAGCCAAAACTATATTAATTTTGTAAGTTTTGGCTGTTTATAGTTTATATATTTATAAATAGATCTTCAATGGTAAGCTCATTTTGAATATGTTGTAAGCTATATTTGTTTTGTTTTACGCCATAGGTTGTTATCATTGTTGTAAAGATATTTTTTTTAGTTTTCGTTTTTTCTTTAAATATAGCAACTTTTTCTCTTAATGTATTTGCGTACGATTTTGTTAGAATAAATTTACTATTATAAAA
>WFMU01000042.1 GCA_015488935.1 Flavobacteriaceae bacterium
CTTATCATTACATAAACCTTCATCAAGTCCTTTGCGTAAACCCAAACCATCCATATAAACCTTCGTGTACTTTGCGGAAAAAAATTGCATCCTTTGCATGAATCTACAAAAAAACAACTTTTCCAATCTTATCAACAAAATGAATCCCCTTAAAACTATTAGAATTATGTTTGTATTTTATTACTAAAACCAATTGCTACGTTATAACTATGCAATGACATAAAAATAGAGAATGATACAATTTTTCCAAGCTCAGAAAACGGTATTTGCCGTAGAAACCAAGCAAGAATTATCAACTACAAACAAACAAAAATTAGTTTGGCTATTTGCAAATGCAAAAGAAATTACCAAAGCATCTATAGATGCTTTTTTTGTTGGTCCACGACGAGAAATGATTACACCTTGGAGTACAAATGCTGTGGAAATTACTCAAAATATGGGAATTGAAGGCGTATTGCGAATAGAAAAATTCCAGAGTGTGACATCTAACAAAGCAACTTATGATGCGATGGTATCTAGTATGTATACCGAATTAAATCAAGAACTATTTACGATAGACATAAAACCAGAAGCCATACTAGAAATAGACGATATTGCCAAGTACAACCAGCAAGAAGGATTGGCGTTAAATAAAGAAGAAATTACTTATTTAGAGAATTTAGCAAAAAAACTAAACCGAAAATTAACCGATAGCGAAGTATTCGGATTTTCACAAGTAAATTCGGAACATTGCCGACATAAAATATTTAACGGAACCTTTGTAATAGACGGAAAAACAAAACCAACAACGCTGTTTAAAATGATTAAAAAAACAGCAGCGGAAAATCCGAATGGACTAATATCTGCCTACAAAGATAATGTTGCGTTTGTAGAAGGACCAACCATTGTACAGTTTGCACCACAAAAATTTGATAAAGCCGATTATTACGAAGAAAAATACATAAAATCTGTAATATCACTAAAAGCAGAGACCCATAATTTTCCAACAACTGTAGAACCTTTTAATGGTGCAGCAACAGGCTCTGGCGGCGAAATAAGAGACCGACTTGCAGGAGGAAAAGGCTCCTTGCCATTGGCAGGAACTGCAGTATATATGACTGCATATTCTCGTTTAGATAATAAAGAATGGGAACAGCAAATGCCAGAAAGATCGTGGTTGTATCAAACACCAATGGATATCTTGATAAAAGCATCCAACGGTGCATCTGATTTTGGAAATAAATTTGGACAACCACTAATATGTGGTTCCGTTTTAACCTTTGAAAACGATACCAAAGACCGAAAATTAGGTTATGATAAAGTAATCATGCAAGCAGGAGGGATAGGCTATGCCAAAGAAAAAGATAGTATTAAAGACAAACCAAAAAAAGACGATGTTATTGTAATATTAGGTGGCGATAATTACCGTATCGGAATGGGTGGCGCAGCAGTATCTTCGGCAGATACTGGAGTATTTTCTAATGCCATAGAATTAAATGCCGTACAACGCTCTAATCCAGAAATGCAAAAACGAGTGGCAAATACTATTAGAGCTATGGTAGAATCGGACAATAAGATAATTTCTATACACGATCATGGTGCTGGTGGACACCTAAATTGTTTGTCTGAATTGGTAGAAGAAACAGGCGGAATAATTGAAGTAGCAAAACTACCAATAGGCGATAAAACACTTTCTGATAAAGAAATCATTGGAAACGAATCGCAAGAGCGAATGGGACTTGTTATTGACAAAGAAAATCTAACTTTACTAAAACGAATTGCAGAAAGAGAACGCGCACCAATGTACGAAGTCGGAAAAGTAACCGAAGATATGCGATTTAAATTTAAAGGAAGCGCAGAAAAAAATCCTATAGATTTAGCATTGGCAGATATGTTTGGCTCATCGCCAGTAACCATTATGAACGATGTTACTGTAAACCGAAAATATGATAAAGTAAACTGTGATAAAACTAAAATTTATGACTATGTACAGCAAGTACTATCACTTGAGGCCGTTGCGTGTAAAGATTGGTTAATCAATAAAGTAGATAGATGTGTAACAGGAAAAGTTGCCAAACAACAAACCTGTGGAACGCTGCAATTACCGCTAAACGATGTTGGCGTAATGGCATTAGATTATAAAGGAATAAAAGGTATTGCAACTTCCGTTGGACACGCACCAATTAGTGCATTGATTGATGAAGTTGCAGGAAGTAGAAACTCCATTGCAGAAGCATTAACCAATATTATTTGGGCACCTTTAGAAGAGGGTTTAAAATCTGTTTCGCTTTCTGCAAATTGGATGTGGCCTTGTAAAAATGAAGGCGAAGATGCGCGTTTGTATAATGCTGTGGAAGCTGTATCGGAATTTGCCATTGCGCTTGGTATCAATATTCCAACAGGAAAAGATTCGCTTTCTATGAAGCAGAAATACAAAGATTACGATGTGATTTCGCCCGGAACTGTGATTATTTCTGCAACTGCGCAATGCAAGGATATTACAAATATTGTAGAGCCTGTATTTCAAAAAACTGCAGAAAATGTCATTATTTATATCGATTTATCGCAAGATGATTACAAATTAGGAGGTTCTAGTTTTGCGCAAACACAGTCCAAAATAGGAGCGGAGACACCAACTATAAAGAGTGCCAAATATTTTAAAACGGTCTTTAATACGGTACAAAAATTAATAACCGAAAAACACATTATTGCTGGGCACGATATTTCGGCAGGAGGGATGATTACCGCTTTGTTAGAAATGTGTTTTGCAGACATAAATCTTGGCGCAACCATTGATTTATCTAGTATTGAAGCCGAAGATATTACTAAATTATTGTTTGCCGAGAATAGCGGAATACTGTTGCAAACCAACCATAAAAAAACGGTGGAAGCAGCTTTAGAAGCAAAAAACATTACGTATCATACTATTGGAAAAGCGACCGATGTCTCGGAATTGGTTGTCGTTCGCCATAACACAGATTTAAAATTTGATATTGCTGCTTATAGAGATTATTGGTATAAAACATCGTATTTACTAGATAAGAAACAATCTAAAAATGGTACAGCAGACCAACGTTTTAACAATTACAAAAAACAAGCCTTGCAATTTGAATTTCCAAAACAGTTTACAGGAAAACTAGCAGATACGATAATTGGAAAGGCAAAAACACCAAATTTTTTACATGCTAATAAAGAAAAAGTGTCGAATGTGACTGCAAACAAATCGCGTCAAGCAACAAAACCAAAAGCCGCAGTAATCCGAGAAAAAGGCTCTAATAGTGAGCGCGAAATGGCTTATGCCATGCACTTAGCAGGATTTGAAGTGAAAGACATACACATGACCGATTTGATTTCTGGACGAGAAAATCTGGAAGATGTTCAGTTTATCGTTGCCGTAGGAGGATTTTCAAATTCTGATGTTTTAGGCTCTGCAAAAGGCTGGGCAGGTGCATTTTTATACAACAAAAAAGCAAAAACTGCCTTAGATAATTTCTTTGCCAGAAAAGATACCTTGTCATTAGGTGTTTGTAACGGTTGTCAGTTATTTATAGAATTGGGTTTGATAAATGCAAACCACCAAAAAAAACCAAAAATGCTACACAACGATTCTGGAAAATTTGAATGTACTTTTACTTCGGTTGCCATACAAGAAAATAATTCGGTAATGTTTGGTAGTTTATCAGGTTCAAAATTAGGGATTTGGGCAGCTCATGGTGAAGGTAAATTTAGCTTTCCGTATGCCGAAGAAAAATACAATATCGTTGCAAAATATGGTTACGATGCATTTCCTGCAAATCCGAATGGCTCGGATTTTAACACGGCATTTTTAACTTCCGATTGTGGGCGACACACTGTAATGATGCCACATTTAGAGCGTTCTACCTTTCCTTGGAATTGGGCAAATTATCCAGCAGACAGAAAAGCGGATGAGATTACTCCTTGGTTAGAGAGTTTTGTAAATGCACGTAAATGGTTGCTTAAACTAGCGTATTAGTATTTTTATATAATTTTACTGCTCTAAAAAGCAAAATGTTAGAGTGCTACTTAAATAAAAAATGTATCTTTTCTTTTTAGTATCGATTTAATAGAACTCAATCGTACAAAAATTATAAAATCTAACGAAAATCAGTCAAAAGCTAATTTGTAAATTCTATCTATTGCAGTAGATAAATCGCCAATACTAATAATTCTACTTTTACGAATGGTTTCTTTAGTATCGAATAGAACAATAATTGTAGGTTCAACAAAAACGCTATATTTTGCTGCGATTTTTGGTGTTTTGTCCATATCTACAAAATAAAACGGAATTTTTGGAAAGTTGGCATCTAACATATTAATCACTTTTGGCTCTAGGGCTTCTCCTACATTGCAGGTTACTCTAGAAAAATAAAGTAAAACACCTAAGTTTTCTTTGATTATTGTTTCAAATTCGTGCTCGTTTTTTATAACCGTATAATTCATCTTGTAATTAGTTTGCTTTTTATCGTCTAAAAGTATGCCAAAAGTACGGCTAGATTTACTTAACTGTGTAATCTTTGTTACTTAAAAAGGGAGTTCATTGTTATCTAGCAAAAGACTTATGACTAGACATAGGATTATGTGGTAAAGCTGTTTTGGTAAAACAGCTTTACCCAAACTAAAGCTACTCATTAAAAAGTTATCCTAATTTTTTATGCGCTATTTGTCTTTATAATTTAAACTTATGGTAAAATCAAAAAAAATGATGTAAAAATCAAAACTAATCCACCAAAAAAAAAGTAATTTTGTAAACGAAAAAAAACAATTAATTATGGCAGATACTATTGAAAGAATAAAATGTTTAATTATTGGCTCTGGTCCAGCAGGATATACAGCAGCAATTTATGCATCTAGAGCAGAATTAAAACCAGTAATGTACACTGGAATGCAGATGGGCGGACAATTAACTACAACTACCGAAGTAGATAATTTTCCAGGATATCCAAATGGTACAGATGGTACAGCAATGATGGAAGATTTAAAAAATCAAGCAGAACGTTTTGGAACGGAAGTTCGTTTTGGATTAGTTACCAAAGTAGATTTTAGTACCAAAGTTGGTGGTATTCATAAAGTAGTTATAGATGAAGAAACAACAATTGAAGCAGAAACAGTAATTATTAGTACTGGTGCAACTGCAAAATATTTAAATATCGAAAGTGAGCAACGTCTTATTGGTGGTGGTGTTTCGGCATGTGCTACTTGTGATGGATTTTTTTACAAAGGACAAGATGTAATTGTTGTTGGTGCTGGAGATACTGCTGCCGAAGAAGCAACGTACTTGGCAAATATCTGTAATAAAGTTACCATGTTGGTTCGTAAAGATTATATGAAAGCATCTAAAGCAATGCAGCAACGTGTAAATAAAACTAAAAATATTGAAGTGCTATACAATACCGAAATCGATGAAGTATTGGGAGAGAAAAAAGCTTTTGGTGATGAAGTTGTAATTGGTGTTAGAGCCATTAATAACCAAACCCAAGAAAAACAAATAATTGATGTTACGGGTGTTTTTATTGCTATTGGGCACAAACCAAATACCGAAATATTTAAAGGAATTTTAGATATGGACGAAGTTGGTTATTTGATTACTGAAGGAAAATCTACAAAAACAAATTTACCTGGTGTTTTTGCAGCAGGAGATGTACAAGATGCAATTTATAGACAAGCAGTTACCGCTGCTGGTACTGGATGTATGGCTGCCTTAGATGCAGAACGTTATTTAGGTGCTTTAGAATAAAAATAGCTTAAACTAATTATTTAATTCGCCAATATTTTATTGTAAATAGAATATTGGCGAATTAATACTCACATTAATAAACCATGGCTGCAATTATGTATTGTTTATTTGTGGATTTGTTTATTTGTAATTGTATTTTGAAAATAATACAATTACAAAACAAAACACGAACTAAACATGAACTCGGTACAATTAAACATGAAGTAAGTATGGAGTAAGTATGAAGTAAACATGAAGTAAGCATGAAGTAAGTACGGAGTATGTATGCTTTAAATTGGCTACATTATTATTAAAAAAAATAATTGTTTAACAATTGATTAACATTTTGTTTATAATAATTTGAACGATATTGTGTTTTTATAAGACACACCATTCTTTCCTTAAAACTTTTGAGTATAATCAAATTGAATATGCGTTGAGTGTTATCTTGGTGTGTAGATTTTTTTTGCAAAGCCGTAAAGTGTAAAGTGTTGTTTGTTGATTTGTGAGCGTGGTTATGGTTTTCCGTAATTTTTATACTGTATTGTTGTTTATCTTTGAAAATGATATGG
>WFMU01000043.1 GCA_015488935.1 Flavobacteriaceae bacterium
GTGTTTATTTGAACTATAATAATTATTTTTAGGTTATTTTGATAATAAGTCATCTTTGTTTGCAGATTTATTTAATCTTTTTGATAAATTTTAAATATTTCTTTAAAGTGTCTCATTTAATTTATCAAGTTTACTATACAAATAAAATTTGTACTTTTACCACGTGAAAAAAAGCGTACTAAAATACATTCATAGTCCACAAGATTTAAAGAAAATAGCACAAAATAAATTGCCTCAACTCGCCAAAGAATTACGCGAATTTATTATTGATATTGTAGCAACCAAAGAAGGACATTTAGGTGCGAGTTTAGGCGTAGTAGAACTAACTATTGCATTACATTATGTATTCGATACACCAAACGATTTATTAATTTGGGATGTTGGACATCAAGCTTATGGGCATAAAATACTTACAGGAAGAAAGGAGATTTTTGATACAAATAGGCAATTAAATGGTATTTCTGGATTTCCAAAGCGAAGCGAAAGTAGTTATGATGTTTTTGGTACAGGACATTCTTCTACTTCTATTTCGGCAATGTTGGGTATGGCAATTGCATCAAAGTTAAAAGGCAATACAAAAAAACAGCATATTGCAGTAATTGGCGATGCAAGTATTGCAAGTGGAATGGCTTTTGAAGCATTAAATCACGCAGGAATTTCAAATACGAATATATTAATAATTCTCAATGATAATTCTATGGGAATAGACCCAAATGTTGGTGCTCTAAAAGAGTATTTAACAACCTTAAAACAAGATACTGCTAACTGTAATACAACTATTTTTGATGCGTTAAAATTAAATTATTCTGGACCTATTGATGGACATGATATAGCAAAAATAATTACTGAATTAAAACGATTAAAATCCATAGATGGTCCTAAAATTTTACATGTAGTTACCACAAAAGGAAAAGGTTTGGCAAAAGCAGAAGAAAATCAAGTTACCTATCATGCTCCTGGTAAGTTTGATAAAAATTCTGGAGAATTGATAAAAAGAGTTACTAATGGAATTCCAAAATACCAAGATGTATTCGGTTTTACCTTGTTAGAACTTGCCAAACAAAACAATAAAATTGTTGGTATTACACCTGCAATGCCAACAGGAAGTTCTTTAAAATATATGATGGATATTTTTCCAGAGCGCACTTTTGATGTAGGTATTGCCGAGCAACATGCCGTTACTTTGGCTGCTGGTATGGCAACACAAAAATTCATTCCGTATTGTACCATATACTCCACTTTTTTACAACGTGCATACGATCAGATTATTCACGATGTAGCCTTGCAAAAATTACCAGTCATTTTTTGCGTAGATAGAGCAGGATTAGTTGGTGAAGATGGTGCTACACACCATGGTGTTTTTGATTTGGCTTATTTGCGATTAGTTCCTAATATGATTATTGCTGCTCCAATAAATGCTTTAGAATTACAAAATCTACTTTATACCGTACAATTGCAATTAAATGCTCCAATTGCTATCAGATATCCAAGAGGCAACGCAGATTTTGCTGAAAACTTAAAATACAAAATTGCCAATTTTAATAAAATAACTATAGGCAAAGGAAAACAAATTTCTTTTGGAAACGAAATTGCTGTTTTAAGTATTGGAACTATTGGAAATTTAATTATTGAAATTTGTAACGAAGAAAAATATGCTGCCAAAATTGCACATTATGATATGTGTTTTGTAAAACCTTTGGATGAAGATTTATTACATCGAATTTTTAAGAAATTTAAAAAAATAATTACCATTGAAAATGGTGCTCTACAAGGAGGTTTTGGCTCTGCTATAGTAGAGTTTATACAAGATAATAATTATAAAAATTTGCAAATAAAACGTTTAGGAATTCCAGATAATTTTATAGAGCAAGGTAAAGTTTCGGAATTATTTGAGCAAGTTGGTTTAGATACAAATAACATCAAACGCGTTATAAACCTTATGTAAAATTTTATTTTAGAATATTCGATATGCTTCTTAAAAAAGTAAGATTAACCTATAAATTCCAAAACTTTTTCAATCACAAAATTCTGTTCTTCGTTACTTAAAGTTGGATACATTGGCAAACTTATACATTGCTCGTAATACTGTTCTGCATTAGATAAATCTGCCGAACCATAGCCTATTTCTTGGTAATATGGCAAAGTGTGTACTGGTATATAATGTATTTGTGCATAAATACCATTTTCTCTTAAATGGTCATACAAACCTTTTCTGTTTGGTATTTCTACAACAAATAGGTGATGTGCGTTATAGGTGCCTTTTGGTAAATTTTGATATTTTATTTTGGTTGTAAAGGCTTCTTTATATTTTGCTGCTATGGTATTTCTTTTTGCTAAGCCTTTATTATTTTTTGCTAACTGTGTTATTCCTAATGCAGATTGAATGTCTGTTAATCGGTAATTAAATCCTAAGTCTTGCATTTCGTAAAACCAACCACCGTGATTTGTTTTCATATTTTCTTTAGTGATTCCGTGAGAACGCAGCAAGTTTAATTTTTTATAAATAGCTTCGGAATTGGTTGTTACCCATACCACCTTCGCCACATGCAATATGTTTTACTGGATGAAATGAAAATATACCAATATCTGCATAATTTCCATTACCACATTTTTGTTTTTTATTTTTAGAATCTATAAAATAACCTCCTGGTGCATGACAAGCATCCTCAACAATCCATAAATCGTGCTCTTTTGCCAGTTTAGCAAAGCCTTCTAAATTTACTGGCAATCCTGCAAAATCTACTGGAATTATTCCTTTAAAAAATCCTTTTGGTTTACTTTCTATTAATTTTCTGGTACTTTCTAAAGATAACAAATAAGTATCTTTATCAATATCTGCAAACCAAACTTCGCCACCTGCATATCGCACACAATTTGCCGATGCTGCAAAAGTTATTGGTGTGGTTATTACGCGTTCTCCTTCTTGTAATCCTAATGCTAATACAGCAATATGTAATCCCGAAGTAGCATTGTTAACTGCAACTGCATATTTAGAACCAATATAAGCAGCAAATTTTTCTTCAAACTCGGCTACTTTTGGTCCTTGTGTTAAAAAATCTGCTTGTAATGTTTCTATTACTGCATCAATATCGTCTTGTAATATTGCTTGTCTTCCGTATGGTATAGTGTGTTTTGTCATTATACTTCAAAATCTGGATCTACGTATTTTCTTATTAGCCCTCTTAGGCTCTCTACCGTTTCCCAGGCATCATTTTCACCTGAATTATAATTAAATCCTTGCGGTACTATTTTCGCATTAAAATGTTTTATATAATCGTTTACATTAAACGTTGGTGTTTGTGGTAATATTGCGTAGTATTTTCCTAAATCGTAGGTTGTAAATGAGTCAGAAGCAGTAATCATTTCTTCGTGTAATTTTTCTCCTGGACGAATTCCCACTTCTTTTTGCTCACAATTTGGACAAATGGCTGTAGCTACATCCACAATATTATACGATGGAATTTTTGGTACAAATATCTCTCCACCCCAAGCTTGGTCTATGGCATGAAATACCATTTCGCAACCATCTTCTAAAGAGATATTAAAGCGTGTCATTCGCTTATCGGTAATTGGCAACATACCTTCTTTTCTTTTGTTTAAAAAGAATGGCATTACCGAACCATTAGAGCCCATCACATTTCCATAGCGTACTACAGAAAATTTTATATTTCTTTTTCCTTTGATATTATTTGCAGCAATAAATAACTTATCGGAAGTTAATTTTGTTGCACCATATAAATTAATTGGTGCTGCTGCTTTGTCTGTAGATAGTGCTACTACTGTTTTTACATCTGCTTCAAATGCTGCTTGTATTACATTTTCGGCTCCTAACACATTTGTTTTTATACATTCCATTGGATTGTACTCTGCCAAATGAACGTGTTTCATTGCTGCTGCATGAATAACAATATCTATTCCTTCAAATGCTCTTATTAATCGTTCTTTATCTCTTACGTCTCCTATAAAATAGCGTATTGCTGGATATTTGCTATCTGGAAATTCCATTCCCATTTGGAAATGTTTTTGCTCGTCTCTAGATAGTATTACCAATCGTTTTACGTTTGGATATTTATTTAGAATAATTTTTGTAAACATTTTACCAAAAGATCCTGTTCCTCCAGTAATTAGTATTGCTTTTCCGTTTAAATCTAACATTTTATTTTTGATAATTATTTAAATAGGTATTTAATTTTATTCCTAAAATTGCCAAAATGGATAAGACAAAACCTAATAATGCAAATCTAAACCATTTTTTACTCAATATATTATTGTTTGTTTTTCCTAAACTAAAGTCAGAGACAATAGATGCTATATAACTTGTTGCCACTCTTTCATTTTCTACTCTACTTAACATAGTTATTATTTTTTTTGATTCATTAAACAAATCTATATCTTTGTTTGTTTTACTTGTTTGATCTGCTAAACTAATATTTGTACCATTTGTACCACTTTTTTCTGCTTGTAAC
>WFMU01000044.1 GCA_015488935.1 Flavobacteriaceae bacterium
AAATTAATAACAGCAAACTATATTCGAGAATATGCTTTTGAAAATGAGCATGAATTTTTAGCAGTAATCACAGAGAATTACTTTGAAACACCAAAAGACTTCCAAACAAAATTGCCAGAACTATTTTTGTTAGTAAATGATTTGTATAAGATGTACAAGTTATAAAAAAACTACTCCAATTCCTCTAAAATTTCTTTAGCAGATTTCCTACTTTTCCGATGGTAAAAAGCCAAAGCTAAATCTGCTCTATTGGTAAAAACACCATCAACACGATTGTGGTATTCATTTAGTTGCTTGTCCGTATCAAAAGAATAAGCATGTACCATCAAACCTGCATCGTGAATTAAATCCGTCATCCATAAATCCGTAAGCTCATCGTAATTATTAGGCGCACCACTAATACTTGGACCAATGATTTCTGCATGAAACTGTTTTGCAAAAGCAATCGCTTTGGGATAACTAATCTTTACATCTTCAGGGAAATCTGCCTTCCAAAGTAAAAAACACTTCGGAATATTTGGCAATTCCTTTTCTAAATTTTGAATACTTTCTGGAGAAAAAGACTGTAAAATAATGCGCTCGTTAGAATTTGCAATAGCCACTTTCCCGTTAAGGGTAGCAATTGTTTTCGGATTAGTATTAATATTCCAACCAAAAGCAGTTAATTCCTTGGCTAAAATTTGTTCCACGTTAAACTTAGGATGTTTGGTCTCTACATACAAACCAGGTCTATTGCCAGTATCGTAAGGATCTTTTTCATATAAATACCTTCCAGTCCATTCTCCTGCAATAATTTCTTGTACAGGTTTCCCATTTTCTTTTTTAAAGCAATACCCTTCGGCAATCATCAGTACATCTTTTAAAGTCATTATTTTAAGATCTTTAAAACCTGCTTTTGCTCTATTCGTATTTTTTTTGTTAAACCAAGAACCAGCATCCAAACTACGCAGTTCTTTTAAGGTAAAATCGTTGATAGTAGGTTTAGAGATATTCGGAAAAACAGCAGAAACATTTGTAGTTCTAAGCATATCATTATCATGAAAAGCAACCAATGCACCATCTTTGGTTAATTGCAAATCCAATTCGAGATAATCGGCACCAATATTTCTAGCCCAGCGATAAGCAATTTCGGTTTCTTCGGGAGTCCAATACGTACTACCACGATGTGCAATAACCATATTCTTTTTTAAGTTGGTAACTATTGTTGTGTTTTCCATCTTTGTATTTTGTTTTTTAATTTCTTTTTTCTGAGGCGAATTACATCCTATTATAAGAACGCCAATAACAACCAATGTAAAGATATTGTTTATCATAAATTTTTTTCTTTTAAAGCGTGGTGTTTATTTTCGATAATCCAAGTGTAACCAATAAATATAATGGACAGAACACAGGCAGCTATTAATAAGATAAAACCACTATCCCAACCATAAGTATCTACCAAGTACCCAATAACGATATTTGCCATAAGCGCACCACCCAAGTAACCAAATAAACCAGTAAAACCAGCAGCAGTACCAGCAGCATTCTTAGGAACTAAATCCAAAGCCTGTACACCAATTAGCATTACAGGACCATAAATTAAAAAGCCAATGGCAATTAAAGCAATATTATCTACAAGTGGATTTCCAGCTGGATTTTTCCAATAAACCACAACTGCAATTAATACCAAAATCATGTAAATGATACTTACTGGAGCACGTTTACCTTTAAACCATTTATCACTTATAATACCAGCAATTAGAGTTCCCGGAATACCTGCCCATTCGTATAAAAAATATGCCCAACCAGATTCTTTTAACGAAAAACCTTTTACTTCTTTTAAGTAAGTTGGAGCCCAATCTAAAACGCCATAACGTACCAAATAAACAAATATATTGGCAATGGCAATAAACCACAAAAGTTTGTTATTTAAAACATATTTTACAAAAATATCTCTAGCAGAAATTTTGGCATTTTGGTCCACACCTTCAATTGCTTCTGGATAATCATTTTTGTATTCCTCTATGGTTGGTAAACCAACAGCAGTAGGTCTATCTCTTAGCATTAAGTAAATAAAAACCGCAATAAAAATAGCAAACATACCAGGTACGTAGAATTTAGCATGCCAATCGTTAAATTTAGCTATGGCATAAATAGCAATAGGACCAGTTATTCCAGCGCCAACATTATGTGCAGTATTCCAGATGGACATTTTAGTACCTCTTTCTTTAATGGAAAACCATTGTACCATAATGCGTCCACTCGGAGGCCAACCCATCCCTTGAAACCATCCGTTAAGCAAAAGCAAAACAAACATCACCATTACAGATGAGGTTGCAAAAGGAAAAAATCCCATGGTAAGCATTATCAATCCAGAAAGAAATAAACCAATAGCCATAAACCTACGTGCATCACTTCTGTCCGAAACATTTCCCATTAAAAATTTACTCAAACCATAGGCAATAGAAACACCAGAAAGCGCAAAACCCAATTCCAATTTGGTAAAACCTTTATCAATTAAGTCAGGTATTACCAAAGAAAAGTTTTTTCTAACCAAGTAATAACCAGCATAACCAATAAAAATACCAGCAAATACTTGCCAGCGCATATTGCGGTAAGTTGTATCTATTTTTTCTTTAGCAATAGTTTTTTTATCTTCAGGTTGTTTTAAAAAATTAATCATATTATTTTAAGTTATGGTATCGTTATCTCATTTTAATTTTCAGCAAAGTCAAATATAAACATTTTGAGGGCAGCAGATAAATTCCGATGCTAATAATTATTCCTTTATACCCAAATTTTTACAACGATTTTTTGTGTAAATCATTTTATTCCAACAAATACCCTTTTGCCAATTTGGTATATGCAGCAATTTGCTCCTTTTCCCAATCCGAATTATAGCCTAATTCTTCTGCCATAATTTGAGCAACTACAGGAGCCATTTTAATACTTTCTTTGGCATCGAGGAGTAAAGCTCTGGTTCTGCGCGATAAAAAATCTTCCACTTTTCGAGCATATTCGTATTTTACAGCCCAAACTACTTGTGCTTTGTTAATTTTTAAATCCTCGCTAATCCAATCGCCAAGTATAGGTTTTTTTTGGATGAGGTTTTCTATTAACGCCAAATCCGAGCCATAGAAATACAACGGATTATCATGCGAAATCACTTTTTTTGAACCGTGAATAGCAAAAGTTTCGGATTTACTATCTTTTTTAGGTAATTTTGCCAATCGTGCAACCTTGTTAATTGCATCTTCGCCCATTTCACGATACGTAGTCCATTTTCCGCCAAAAATAGAAACCAATCCAGATTTAGATTTAATAATTTTATGCTTTCGCGAAATTTCTTTTGTCTTACCATTTGCATTTTTTTTCGGAGCAGCCAATGGTCTAAGACCAGCAAACACACTTTTAACATCAGCTCTTGTAGGTTTCTTTTCGAGGTATCTACCAGCAGTTTCTAAAATAAAATTCACTTCGTTGTTAGTAGCTCTTGGCTCAATAGAAGCGTCTTCTTTTGGAACGTCTGTTGTCCCAACAATTACTTTATTATGCCACGGAACTGCAAACAAAACACGACCATCTCTAGTTTTAGGAATCATTAATGCGTAATCGGATTGTAAAAATTTTTTATCCAGCATAATGTGCACACCTTGACTTGGTTTTACGTATTTTCTGGCATTCGGATTGTCTTTTTTAATCATGCTATCTACAAAAACACCAGTTGCGTTTAGTATAATTTTTGCTTTTAGCGTATAATTTTCCTTACTTTCTTGATTTTGTACTAAAACACCTGTTATTTTTCCGTTTTCTTTTGTAAAATTGGTTACTTGCATATAGTTTAATGCCGTACCGCCATTTTCAATAATAGTTTGTACTAGGTTAATGCCTAATCTAGAATCATCAAACTGACCATCGTGGTATTGAATACTTCCGCGAAGTTTTTCTTTTTTTAGTGTTGGTATTTTTTCGAGTGTTTTTTTTCTAGAATACGGAACTGATTTTCCAAATCGAAATTTTCCAGAAAGTAAATCGTAAATGGTTAATCCAAAAGTATAAAAAGGCTTGTACCACCATGTATATGACGGAATTAAAAACGATTTATTAGAAACCAAGTGTGGTGCATTTTTTAGTAAAAGACCTCTTTCTTTTAAGGCTTCTAAAACTAAAGCAATATCGCCTTGCGCCAAATACCGAACGCCGCCATGTACCAGTTTTGTACTTCTACTCGAAGTACCAATAGTATAATCGTATTGTTCTAGTAATAAGGTTTTGTAACCTCTTGTAGTTGCTTCTAGCGCAGCACCTAAACCAGTTGCGCCACCACCAATAATAATAACATCCCAAAGGATATCTTCTTTTACTTCATATAGTAATTCTTCTCTTGTCATAAGACTTTTCTTTTTCTTTTAGTAGTATAAAGGTAGTTTAATTTACACGTATTATTCTTAAAAAGGCGATTAAACTATTTGTTTATTGTTTTACTAAACGCAATAATTTTATCTAATATTGTTTTTGCTAATTTGTATTTAGATTCTACTGTCCAACCAGCAACATGTGGCGATAAAATTACTTTTTCAGACTGAATTAAATACTTAAAAGCTTCTGGTAAATTATTATCGGTAAAGAAATGCTCAAAAGATAGTTTTTCGTATTCCAAAACATCCAAACAAGCACCTAATATTTTTTCTCCTTTTAGGGCATCTACCAAATCGTTGGTTACAATGGCAGTTCCTCTTGCCGTATTTATAATGTAAAATGCTTTTTTAAACTGCTGTATAAAGTTAGCATTTATCATTTTGTTTGTTAAAGGCGTGTGTGGTGTATGTAAGCTCAAAACATCTGTTTTTTCAAAAAGTTCTTTTAAACTTACTTGCTTGGCATTTGCATCGCCAACATTTGCTTTTATATCGTAGCAGATAACTTCCACATCAAATCCTTTTAATTTTTTGGCAAATGCTTTTCCCATATTTCCATAGCCAATAATACCTACGGTTCTACCTTCTAGTTCTATACCTCGATTTGCTTCTCGCAACCATTTTCCTTCACGGATTTCTCTGTCTGCCTTGCGCAAATTATTAAATAACGACAAAAGCATTCCCAAAGCATGTTCTCCAACGGCATTTCTATTTCCTTCAGGAGCAGAAATCAAGTGAATATTTTTGCTTTTTGCATACGGAATAGCAATACTTTCTAATCCAGCACCAACACGTGCAATAAATTTTAGATTGGTGGCTTTATCTATAAATTGTTGGTCTATTTTGTAGCGACTTCGAATGATAATTCCTTCGTAATTCGCAATTTTAGCTTCGGTTTCTTGCTTGTTGGATGTTATATCTTCATCGCAAATAAAACCTTCTGCTTCGAGTCCTTTTTTTAATATTGGATGGTTGTTGTCTGCTAGTAGTATTTTCATTTGGTAAAAATAGGAATTTAGTGGGTAAAAGAGAAAAGAAGCAGGAGAAAAGAGGCAAGATATTGGAGGAGAGGAAGGAATAGAGAGAAGAGATGCAAGAAACAAGACGCAAGAGGTAGGGGTAAGGTTGCTCTATTGAACATGTTTTGTAGAATAATTCTCAGTATAAAGTTTGTTCTTTAGGTCATAAATTTTATTTATCTCGAAATTTTGGGAAGTGTTGCAATTTTACTTTTGTAGGTCAAATTGTTACATTGTCTGATAAAAAATGATAAAGCCTAATGAAATAAAGAGATAATGCCGTATTTATAAAATGACATCTTGTGTCTTTAGCCAAACAATAATGATTAATTATGCTTATATTTGGCTTATCACTATTTTTATTCGAATTAAAATGAAAAAATTTCTTATTCCTTTAGCATTTATTATGGTACAATCTGCATTCAGTCAAGTTTATAAAAAATCAGAGCCTTTAGCACATACTTTTTCTATTGTAGCGCGAGATTCGGTTACTGGCGATATGGGCGTTGCAGTACAATCGCATTGGTTTAGTGTAGGAACGAGTGTTATTTACGGAAAAGCAGGTGTTGGAGTAGTGGCAACACAATCGTTTATAAATCCGAGTTATGGACCTAAAGGTTTGGCTTTAATGGCGCAAGGTTTATCGCCAAAACAAGCATTAACAGCACTTTTAGAAAATGATAAAGGTGAGGCTGTTCGACAAGTAGCCATGCTTAATGCAAAAGGTGAATCTGCGGTGCATACTGGTAGTTTGTGTATTGAAGCTGCTGGTCACCGTCAAGGAAAAAACTTTTCGGTTCAGGCAAATTTAATGTTAAATAATACGGTTTGGGATGCTATGGCAACTGCTTTTGAAACAACAAAAGGTACACTTGCAGAGCGAATTATGGCTGCTCTAAAAGCGGCACAAAAGGAAAAAGGGGATATGCGTGGTATGCAATCTGCCGCTATTTTAATTGTTAAAGCAAAGTCCACTGGCGATTCTTGGCGCGATGTAATTATGGATTTACGTGTGGATGATTCTAAACAGCCTTTAGTGGAATTGGAGCGTTTAATGCAAGTACACAAAGCCTATGAATATATGAACAATGGAGATTTGGCGATGGAAGATGGAAATTCTGCCGAAGCAGAACGTTTTTATTTGGAAGCACAAAAATTATTTCCAGAGAATTTAGAAATGAAATTTTGGTATGCTGTTAACTTACTAAATAATAAAGAGTTTAAAAAGGCAAAACCAATTTTGCGTTCCATTTTTAAAAAAGATAAAAATTGGCAATTGCTACTACCGCGATTGGCAAAGAGTAAATTGCTTTTGATTTCGGAAAAACAACTTAAAAAAGTGATGGATTTGTAAAATACTAATCAAAGAACTCAAAAACAGAAAATAATTGTAATTTTTTTAAGAGTAAAGTTGTTTTACCAAAACAGCTTTACCTAAAACAGTTTTACCTAAACTTCCCTAATTAGTGTTAACCGTTTTTTATTAATTCATAATTCAATCCCGAGACATCGGGGCAAAACCCAAATTTAACCCCGAAATTTTGGGGCAAAATTCAACATTCATAACTCATATTAAACTTCTCCGATTAGTGTTAACCATTTTTCATTAATTCATAATTAAAAACCTAACATTCAACATTCTTTTACTAATTCTACTTTGTAAAACAAGAATATTTATTTTGTTGTAAACACTTGAAATTCAAGCTAAGTAATATTACTTGGTTTTAAAAAACGGATATTTTCTACCTAAAATAACACAAGAGTATGTGCGATATTTGTCTGGTAATCAAAGGGAAACATTCGATATAGTAGCTACTGTTATTTTTTTGATTAAAGGCAAGGCGTTATCCGAAAAGCCTTTTTTAAAATAGAGTAGGAATTAACATATAAAATAATTTATTATGGGAACATATTATTCATTTAGTGAACAAGCAATATCAGAAGCATTAGACGCAGCAAGAAAAACACATGGCGAAGGAATGATTAAAGCAACAGGTTCGAATTTTGATACTACACGAGGTGGTGATTTAGCCGTAGCTGCAGAGTGTGTATCTGTTACAGTAGAGAACAATAAGATTTGTATTAATTTGCCTTTAGGTTTTGGGAAACATTGTTTAAGTATTCCAATTAGTATTCCTAATGGAACTGCAGGAAAAGCATGTTTGAGTATTTGTACTACTTGGGGAATTCCAACAGGAATTAAAGTATCGGTTGTTATTGCTGGTGTAACGGTGGTAAGTCAGACCTTTGGGAAATGTTAGTTTGTGATAAGGCTGTCTGAAAAGGCAGTCTTTTTTTTTTGTAAATTATAAGTCTTACTTTCTTAATTCTGTTTATTATTTTAATCTTTCAATCGTTGTTATTGTTGGCAAATATTTTTGTAATAACCTCGTTACCATCAGTTACAAACTGGCGGGAAAGTGAGAAGAAAATTCATCAGTAGATACATCTGGTTTTATTATCATTTAATTC
>WFMU01000045.1 GCA_015488935.1 Flavobacteriaceae bacterium
GTTTTATGCATTATTTGAATTAATAATTGCTTATTTTGCTTCCTTTAATTACCTTTTTATAAATAACGAATATGATTGAACTTGCTAGCGTAATAATACTTGGAATTATAGCACAATGGGTTGCTTGGCGATTTAAAATTCCTGCTATTTTACCATTGTTACTAATTGGTCTTTTGGTTGGACCAATTTCTACACTATTATCCGAAGATGGCTCTAAATGGATTGAACCTATTTGGAATGGTAGTAAAGGTTTATTTCCAGGGGAAAGTTTATTTTACTTTGTTTCCTTATCTATAAGTATTATTCTTTTTGAAGGTGGACTTACCTTAAAACTAAAGGAAATTAGAAATGTTAGTTCTGTAATATCTAAATTAATTACTCTTGGTTCTCTCATTACATTCTTTGGTGCTGGTATTGCAGTACATTATATTTACCATACAAGTTGGCAAATTTCTTTTTTGTTTTCTGCTTTAATTATTGTTACCGGTCCAACAGTAATTACTCCAATTTTAAGAAATGTACCTTTAAAAAGGGATGTTTCTGCCATTTTAAAATGGGAAGGTATTTTAATTGACCCAATTGGTGCATTGGTTGCTGTTTTAGTTTTTGAATTTATTAGTGTAGAAGAAGGACATACTTTTACAAAAACTGCCTTACTAGAATTTGGTAAAATTGTATTATTTGGCTCTACTTTTGGCTTTACTTTTGCACATGCACTAACCATAGCTATTAAGAAAAAACTCATTCCACATTATTTACTAAACGTTTTTTCGTTAGCAACTGTATTAGGTGTTTTTGTTTTATCAGATGCGTTTGCTCACGAATCGGGATTACTCGCCGTGGTAGTTATGGGAATGGTTGTAGGAAATATTGGACTACCAAATATTAAAGAGCTTTTATATTTTAAAGAATCGCTTAGTATTCTTTTAATTTCTATATTGTTTATATTACTATCTGCCAATATTAATATATCTGACTTACTGGCTATTTACAATTGGAAAACATTACTTTTATTTGCTGCTGTGGTTTTTTTAGTAAGACCTATTGGTGTATTTTTAAGTACCACAAGCTCTACTTTAAAAACCAACGAAAAACTCTTTATAAGTTGGGTTGGACCTCGTGGTATTGTAGCAGCTGGTATTGCATCGCTATTTGGTTTAAAACTGGTAGATTTAGGTGTTGATGGCGCTGAACTAATTACACCTCTAGTATTTATGATTGTACTTGGTACGGTATTACTCAATGCCACAACAGCTCGTTTGGTTGCTAAAATTTTAAAGGTGTTTCTATTAAAATCTGATGGTGTACTAATTGTTGGGGCTGGTGAATTTTCTAGAATTATTGCAAAATATTTAGACCAAAATAATAGACATGTTGTTTTGGTTGATGCTAATTTAGAAAATATTAAAAAGGCACAAGATTTAGGCTTAGAAGCAATTAATGAAGATGTTTTTTCGGAAGAATTAGATAATAATATTGAACTAAACGACATTGGTTATGTAATGGCATTAACCAGTAATTCGAATGTTAATAAGAATTGTATCCAAAAATTTGAAAATCATTTTGGCGAGTTTGGTAGTTTTCGCTTAATTACTCCCGAAGAGAAAAATGACCCTAAAAATAATCCAAAAGAAGGGTTGTTTTCGCATACCGATGATTTTGTAAAACTTGCTGAAATTGTTAGAAAAAATCCTAATATACACGAAATTGAAATTGCATCTAATGCACATTATAATAAGCTTATAGAACAAGTACAAAATAATGATAACATTGTTCCGTTATTTTTACGATTATCTAATGGCGATATTAAAATAATTCCTGCATCTGGTACCGAAACCAAAATCGATAAAGGTTTTAAATTGGTTTATTTAGGAGAAGTACTAAATCCTGTTTAAGATCTATTACAAAGCAAAACACGCTGTATTAATCAAGCATTTTTAATTCACATTCGATGTTTTTTATGTAATAATAATGCTTTAAAAAGTAATAATTGTCTTTTTAATTATAGTAATACAATCCATTAATTGTGCTTCTGTCATTACCAATGGTGGCGCAAAACGGATGATATTTCCATGCGTTGGTTTAGCTAATAATCCGTTATCTCTTAGTTTAATACAAATATCCCAAGCAGTAGAACTATCTTCGGTATCGTTTACTAAAATAGCATTTAGTAGTCCTTTTCCTCGTACTAATTTTACCAAGTTATTTTCTTTGGCAAATTCATTTAATTCACTACGAAAAATTTGTCCTAAACGTTCTGCATTTTCTGCTAAGTTTTCTTCTTTTACTACCGTTAGTGCTGCTATTGCAACGGCTGCTGCAATTGGATTTCCACCAAATGTAGAACCGTGTTGCCCAGGTTTTATTACGTTCATAATGTGATTATCTGCTAATACAGCAGATACAGGATAGGCACCTCCAGACATTGCTTTACCTAATATTAAAATATCTGGTTTTACATTTTCGTGATCTACGGCTAATAATTTTCCTGTTCTTGCGATACCTGTTTGTACCTCATCGGCAATAAACAATACGTTATACTTTTTGCAAAGTGCTTTTGCTTTGGCTAGATAGCCTTCAGATGGCACATAAACTCCAGCTTCTCCTTGTATTGGTTCTACTAAGAATCCTGCTACATTTTTATTATTTTTTAAAGTTTCTTCTAATGCATTTAAATCATCGTAAGCAATTTTTATAAATCCTGGTGTATAAGGTCCAAAACTTTTTCGTGCATCTGGGTCGTTAGAAAATGAAATAATAGTGGTTGTTCTTCCATGAAAATTATTTTCACAAACAATTATTTTTGCTTCATTCTCATCGATATTATTTACTTCATAGGCATATTTTCTACATAATTTTATGGCAGTTTCTACAGCTTCTGCTCCAGTATTCATTGGTAACAGTTTATCAAATCCAAAATAATTTGTTGCAAATTTTTCGTATTTCCCAAGCATATCGTTATAAAATGCACGAGAGGTTAAACTCAACGTTTTTGCTTGGTTAGTCATTGCATCTACAATTTTTGGATGGCAATGTCCTTGATTTACGGCAGAATATGCAGATAAAAAGTCGTAATACTTTTTTCCTTCTACATCCCAAACAAACACACCTTCTCCTCTACTCAATACTACTGGTAATGGATGGTAATTATGCGCACCATATTTATCTTCTAAATCTATTGCTTGTTGCGATGTCATGTTATCTGCTGTTATCATAATAATGGATTTTAATATTTGCACAAAGTAACTAAAAGTTTTGCTATTTTAGGTATGAAT
>WFMU01000046.1 GCA_015488935.1 Flavobacteriaceae bacterium
ATCGCACCAAACCGGAATTGAAACTGTTATGGTAGGTTCTGACTTGAATATCCTGAAAAACTATCAATCGCACCAAACCGGAATTGAAACTCATTGCCATTGCTCCGTACATCATCATTAAACTTCTTAATTTACTTCCCATATTTTTACTATTTCAGTGGTTAATATTACAGGGCTACTCATAGCCCATCTCCGTTATATGTAACTAAGAATTACCCTTGAAAATAACGATCATACTATCGTGCTTTCCTTTGTTCTTAGTTGTGTATTCGCCTTTCATATTATATCCTTTAAAAGCGATCCTTCCTTTTAAAAATCTAATTTCTGCATTTGGTAATATTAATTCGTGAAATTGTTTAGTTCCTGTTGCACTTGGTATTAATAAAACACACGTTTTTCCCTTTTTCCATTCCTCAAATGCCTTTTGGTTTTTTTTAAAATTTTCATATCTTTAATTATTATCGGTTAATATATTTTCCAAAAATGTCTTGGTCTGTTTGTCTACAATATAAAATGTAGCCTTTACGAGGATAAGGAAATCTACTTACTCTGTTAGATTTGTAGGTAAAATTTCCTCTTTTTAGCTCATTACTTATTCTATACATGTGTAAGGTTCTTGGTTGGTTGCGTTGTAGTTCTCGCATAACTTCTCCTGTTGTCATAAATAACTCTACCACATGTTTATCTTTTGGGGTAGCTTTGAAATACTCGTTAATTAGTATTAGTTCCAGGCTTTCTTCTACAAAACTATCTGCTATTTTTATAATTTCGTTATAAACAGCTTTACCGTAAACTTGGTAAGGATTAATAATTTTGCTTAGTTCGTAGGCTTCTTTCCAAAATTTATTCATATCAATTTTTGAGTAGTTTTTATCTATGCCTTCTATGTCAATAACAAAATAACGTCTGTTTGTGCTATCGGTTAAAAATTCTGCTCCATTTACTGTACCGACAAAATTGGCTATTCTTGTACGTGTGCTTCCGTAAACCGCATAAGCTCTACGGCTTGTGATTTGGTCTGCCGAAATTATGGCTTTCATTGAGTTGTAAGCTTGACCGAAAATCACTTCCATTTGGTCATCTATATTAATAAAAAAACGTTCGCAAAGAGCGTTGGCGGTATTGGAGTTTGTGAGTTCAGGAATAATGTGTCCTGTTAATAGGTATTTTTTCTTGCCTAAATCCGAGGGTGTTAAATAATTTAGGTAAGAAGTTTTAAACGTTCCTTGTGGTCCGGAAAGCATAAGCATAACGTCGTTGTGTTTTATCTTTAATGCGGAATTTACCGAAGCTATCATATAACGAGCAAAAATATTAAAGTACATTTCTACATCTTTATCTTGAGCGTCTTGCAGTTGTAGCATGTTAAACATCTTGCGTATTGTAGGCGCTGTAATTTCTCCGTTATCAATACTAACTTTAGATTTACTTTTGTTTTTATCGAAATAAAGTCTTATTTCGTTTACCATTGGTACTTTATCTGATTTTATAATGGTTCGGAACTTATTAATTATACCATTTGAAAACCCTTCTAGTGAAGCTCTTAATGTTATGGAGTTGAGTGTACGATCATCTATTTGCTCCCATTTTTCTGCCCCTTTTACCTTGTATTCTTCACGTTGTGTGAGTTCGTTTATTCTAAAATCATAAAATTCAAACAGCCAATTGATAAATATTTCAATACCTATTTGCATTTTAGGTGAGTTTTTCTTTTTAGTTTTTTCTTTTTTTACGGTTCGTGCCTTCATTAAATTGCTGTTTTTGCTAGTTGTAATATTTCTTTCATTACTGTTTTTGCTTCGGAAGTATCAAAAATCTCTTTTGTATTAATATTATTAGTTTTCAAAGCGGTTTCTATTTTGGATGATAAAATTTCATTTTTAATAAATCCGTAAAAAAAACTAATTTGATAATTTGGATTTTTAATAAAATCAATAGTTTGTTTCATTGCTATATCTTGATTTTTGTATTTTTCTAAATTTGAAAAAAACAAATGATATATTAAGGCTGTTAGAAGTCTGTTTGTTTTAAAAGAATGGTGCAAATCAATATAATTATAAGCTTCTACCAAGTAGTTAACGTTCTTGTTGTGCCACTCTTTGTTTTTGGCAAATTTTTGTTTAAAATCAAAACATTCAATTGCTTTTTTTAAGTTTTCTTTGATTTGCTCCATTTTAAGCAGTTTTGTTTTGTCTTACTACTTCAAAATCAATATCAAAATTGATTAGTTTTTCTACGGAGGTGTTTAAAATTTTGGCTAGCTTGTATAATTCTATATACCTAATGGTATTTTTATTGTCCTTTTTTAAATAACACCAACCGTTAAAGGTTCTAGTGCTAACGTTTAACATTTCGGGAATTTCTTTCTTTAGCATTCTACATTCATCCATTGGATATTCTGTTTGTAGAATTTTTAACAAATTGTACTTGTAGTCTTTGTACTTTACGTTTTGGTTGGTGTTTTTACTTTTATTCATGACTTAGGTTTTTAAAATGCAAACCGTAAAGGGGAAACGGTTTGCGGTTAAAAAGGGGAATTGTTTTTTTGTTGTTTTATTTATTTTTTATTGAGTTAGGGTGTTTTCCCCCTTGTTTTTACAATATTTATGTTTACTTTTACGCAGTATTTGCGATAGTTTTACTTTGCAAATGTAATTAAAATTTGATAAAATCAAAATAAAATTGCATAATTTTTTTTTTAATGGATGATATAAACGAAAGAATATTATTAATTTGTAAGGAATTTAATCTTCATAAAGCTTCTGATTTAGCTA
>WFMU01000047.1 GCA_015488935.1 Flavobacteriaceae bacterium
ATATAAATCATTTCTATTTCCCTTTTTCTTTGTTATAAATTATTTCCATAAACATAGCTATGCAAAGAATTTATGCCTAAAAAAAGAAAAATATATTCTAATTTATTTATAACGTATTTTGATCCATAACTGGTATAAACCTTTTTTTTAGTTAGTGTAATAACCATTTTTTAGTACATTACCCTATAAATTTTTCTAAAAAACAACTATATGCAAATAAAAATACACCTTTGAAATTGGAGGTAAAAATAAATCAAAATTTCAAATTAAAAATATAGATAACGCTTACATAGTAAGAGATAATTCTGAAAATGGCTTTGATAATTATATTCCACTTTGGTTATTTGGCTTTTTATACTAACACGCTTTGTCACTCAGAGCAAAACCACACTAAACAAAGCACAAGCAGTGTGAGGCTCTTCCTTGTTCCTAGTCTGATTGACCTAAGACTTGTCACTCAGAGCGCAGCAGCAGCGTCGCAAACACCAAATAGCACGTTGTTTTATCATTTTGTTACCTCGAAACAGCATTAAATACATTATTTTGATACATCGATATATCATTTTACATTAAATTATGCGCTATTGATAAAGCATTTTATTATCTTTGTAAAGAATTAATAGTAAAATGAAACAATTAAATAAAAAATCGAGGCTAAAAATTGAGCAAGTACCAACTGAATTTACAAGGTATTTACTAGACAACATACATCCTAAAAGTAGAATTAGTATTATAAAAGGTGCTCGTGGTGTAGGCAAAACAACTCTATTATTACAATATGCAAAACTTAAAATACCCAAAGAAAGATATGTTTTATACGTTTCTTTAGATGATTTATTTTTTGTAAGTAATACATTGTACGATCTTGCGGATACTTTTTACAAAAACAATGGTACTTTTTTATTAATTGACGAAGTACATAAATATCCTAATTGGTCAAGAGAATTAAAATTAATTTACGATGACTTTCCTAACTTGCAATTATTAGTAACCTCATCGTCATTATTAGAAATATACCGATCTGAATCAGATTTAAGTCGTAGAGCAGTAAAATACGAGTTAAAAGAATTATCATTTAGAGAATTTTTATTTTTCGAAAAAAAAATAAAACTACAACCCTATAGTTTAAAGGCTATTTTAACTCATTCAGAAGATATAAGCTTTGAAATAACCAGTAAAATAAAACCACTATATGAATTTAAAAAATATTTAAAATATGGTATGTATCCGTATTTTGTTAACGAAAAAGAACTTTTTCAAGACAAACTACTACAAACAATAAACCTAACTCTCGAAGTAGATTTGCCAACTATAGAACGTATTGATTTTGAACATATCACAAAAATTAAAAAACTATTATTTGCAATAGCTACAAGTGCTCCTTTTACGCCAAACATAAGTAAATTAAGTGAACGTACAAAAATATCAAGAAATGCACTTGTAAAAGCGTTACACTATTTACATAAAGCAAGGCTTATATTATCAGTAAACAAAACCAATAAAGGTATTAGTATACTGAGCAAACCTGATAAAATATATATTAACAATCCTAATTTACAATATGTTTTAGGAGTAAATCAAACCAATATTGGCGCTATTAGAGAAAGTTATTTTGCAAACCAACTAGAAGGTTTACATAAAATAGCCTTACCAAAAAAAGGTGATTTTATAGTAGATGATAAATATACCTTTGAAATTGGAGGCAAAAATAAATCAAAAAACCAAATTAAAGAAATTGATAACGCTTACATAATAAGAGATGATTATGAAAATGGTTTTCAAAATTATATTCCACTTTGGCTATTTGGCTTTTTATACTAAATTAAATGAAAAATAAACTTATAAGGATAACAACCGTACCAATGTCTCTAGAAAAATTGCTAGAAAATCAGCTGACATTTATGCCTAGTTATTTTGATGTTACCTCAATTTCAGCAGATAAAGAACGTTTAGAAAAATTTGGCAAGAATAATAATATCAAAACCAAACACCTTGAATTAACCAGAAAAATAACGCCATTACAAGATTTAAAAACACTTTGGCAACTCTATAAGAAAAACCACAAATTGTACATTCACACACACCAAAAGCAGGTATTATTGGTATGTTAGCAAGTAAATTTGCAGGTGTTCCGAACAGGTTGCATACGGTTGCAGGATTGCCATTGCTAGAAGCTAGAGGCGTAAAGCGAAAAGTTTTAAATTTTGTAGAGAAACTCACCTATTCTTGTGCAACCAAGGTGTATCCTAATTCGTATGGTTTAGAAAAAATTATTTTGGATTTTAATTTTTTACCAAAAAATAAATGTAAAGTAATTGCTAACGGAAGCTCTAACGGAATAGATACCAACTATTTTAATCCAAATAATTTTTCAGAAAAAGATAAAACTAAATTAAGAAAAGAACTAAACATCAAAAAAGAAGATTTTGTATTTATTTTTGTAGGTAGATTGGTATCTGATAAAGGTATTAATGAATTGATCTTAGCTTTTGATAATTTAAATTCAAAACTCAACATTCAACATTCAAAATTACTACTAGTTGGTCCTTTAGAAAACGAACTTAATCCATTAGAAAAAAAAACATTAACAGCCATAGAAAACAATAAAAATATCATTTCTGTTGGTTATCAGCAAGATGTTAGACCGTACTTTGCTATTGCCAATGCCTAATTTTTCCCAGTTATCGAGAAGGTTTACCAAACGTAGTATTACAAGCAAGCGCCATGAATTTACCTTGTATTGTAACCAATATTAACGGCTGTAATGAAATTATTACACATAATAAAAATGGCTTAATAATACCAGTCAAAAATATTAGTGAATTACAAAATGCAATGAAAGCATTATTAACCAATAAAGAATTAAGAAATACCCTAATAAAAAACTCAAGACCTAAAATTGTAAAAAATTACCAACGCCAAGTAGTTTGGGATGCTTTATTA
>WFMU01000048.1 GCA_015488935.1 Flavobacteriaceae bacterium
GAATTAAGTTTAGTACATGGCATAACCATTTTGGCTCTTACTATTTATTTACTACTTGCTTTTTTATCTGATTTTTATAAAATTACAACATTTGACAAAAAAGCAATAAAATTTGTTAACTATGGTTCACTACTAGTAGTTTTAAACTTTGTAATGAGCATTTTATTAATTTACAACAACAGTATTTTGGTGCAGAAAAAAATAAAAAAAGAACCCTAAAAACAAAAAAAAGTAATTAAGTAATATCTATTTTATAGTTCGTATTTAATTAGTTACTTTTGCGTAAAATTTAATATGCATAAAACAAAGACAATCAAACAAACCAAATCGCAAGAATCTTCTAATGCCATAGAGCGTTTATATATAACAATGCGTCACTTATTTAATAGAGGATTTTACAAACCAATGGGTGTTTCTGGAGAAACCTTAAGAGAAGCTCTTTTGTTATTGCGTCCAGAAATATACGGTTCTATTGCCGAAAAAAAAACAGAACTAGAAGGGTTATTATATGTAATTGATAGGCTGCCAGAAGGCATTGAAGAATGTCAGTTTATTAATTTAACAGCAGATGAAGGATTTTCAAATTCACATTTTACACCAATAATTCCATCTAAAAGAAGAAGAAATTGCTATCGAATTGATAGCAAACAAATGAATATAGAAGTAACTAGAGGACGTTCTGAAATCTATGATATATTAACACATTTAACTTTTTTATTTATTGAATCGCACAAAATTAAAAATAATGTGTTAATCAATGAAACTACAGGAAAAACGGTACGAGAATGGAAGTATTTAGAAGACGTAGTACTTCACAACAAAAAAATAACTAAAAACCAACGAGAAGTTTTACTATCTCAAGTAGCAGCAATTTTAGGAAGAACATTTGAAGAAGTACAATTGGCAGATAAAGACTTTTCTAGTCCAACCAATAAAAATCGTTTTTTTAGTATTATTTATTGGATGGGTAAACTTGCTTTAAAAGAAACCTTAGAGAATGAAAAGCGAAATATTAAATTTACAGCAACATTAATAGAACGAATTGGACATCATATTTATGGAGAAATTTGGGCAGACACTATAAAACAAAATCTAGATAAACAAGGATTATTAGACCGAGAAATTCATATTATTAGTGCAAATATGCACAGCGTTATGAATAGTATTTATGCACCAATTTTTTTAGAAAAAGAAGTAAAAAATAACAAAGGCATTGCTCTTTTTGAATTATTGAGCGAAAGTAATAATAGTGCTTTACGTAAAAAAGTAAAACAAGCAGCCTCTAAAATGGGCTTAGAATATATAAAAGATAGTTCTGGAACCAATATTAATGTACAAATTATTGATACAGCAAAAATTGATTTTAAAAAAACAAATTACAAAATTGGAAATTCTAAAAAAGAAAAACCAGTATTAATAGTGATGGATTATGCGTTTGGAGAACAAGCCTATGAAACCATGGATGAACTTTTAAAACCTTACTATTGTGATAAAAATAAAGAACATCATTTAAATGTAAAATCCGTTTCTATCATGGGAAAAGCAGGAATTTTACAAGGTGGTAAAGGCGATATAATGATACCAACAGCACATATTTTTGAAGGAACAGCAGACAACTATCCTTTTAATAACGAATTGAGCTCAAAAGATTTTAAAAATTCAGATTTAGGTGTTTACGAAGGAACAATGGTAACCGTATTAGGAACATCACTTCAAAATAAAAATATTTTAGAATTCTTTAAAAATTCCACTTGGAGTGCAATAGGATTAGAAATGGAAGGAGCACATTATCAAAAAGCAATTCAAGCAGCCTCACAAATTAGAGGAAATATAAGTAAAGATGTAAAAGTAAGATATGCATATTATGCATCCGATAATCCATTAGAAACAGGAAGCACACTTGCTTCTGGTGGATTAGGTACTACAGGTGTTAAACCAACTTACATTATCACACAAAAAATCTTAGAACAAATATTTAAAAGTTAACAACATGTCAGAAAATATGCAAACTCCAAATGAGGAGGTAGATTTAGGAAAGCTATTTGCTATAATTGGAAACGGAATCAAAAATTTTTTTACAGGAATATTAAATATTTTTAAAACAATATTCCATTACTTGATTTTAGGTCTTATCTTTTTTAAAAAACACGCTATTATATTAGGAATAGCAACCTTATTAGGTGCCGCTCTAGGTTATTTTTTAGATAAGAACAAAGAACCTATTTATGCATCACAAATGATTCTAGACACTAACTTTAGTTGCGGACATCAACTGTATAGTCAAAATAA
>WFMU01000049.1 GCA_015488935.1 Flavobacteriaceae bacterium
ATATAAAAAAAATCCCGAAAATTTCATTTTCGGGATTTTTTTTATGTCTAATTTCAAATAGTATCACTTACTTTTTTATTCCTAACAATAATATAAACCGTTTGTGTTTTATTTTCTGAAAGAGAAATTAATTATTCGAAAGACATCTAAACACTAAATTCTTTTCATCTGTTGCTTTAACTGTGCAATTTGGTCTTTAAACATACCATGTTTATCTAATTTTTTAACATCAGCCAACAGCATGGTTGCTTCTCTTTTTCTACGCTTAGTCATCGCAATACCTGCCAATTGCAATTTTGCCATACCTATATCATGATTCATAGAAAGTCCTATTTTTAATGCTTTTTTAAAGAATTTTTCGGCTTGCGTTAAATTGGTTTGTGAAACCATTATTCCTCTTAAAAAATTATAATACCCTTGTTGCTTTGTTACTAACGCTGCTTCTGGTTTTTTAATTTTATCTAGCCATTTTGTTGCACCTACAAAATCTTGTTTTCGCATTCTTAAAAAAGATAATAAGATAAACTCGTTTTTATAGTAGAAAAACACAAATACTCCTGCTAATAGCAAAATAGAAATTCCAGAACCAATATGTCCTTGTATAAATTCATAAACAGCCCATACTACAATTAATCCTGCTAATACTAATTTTATATTTTTATTAAACATTTTTGTTTTATTTTTAATTTTAGAGTGCAAAATTACCATTTTTTAGATGATATTAACACTTTCGTGAAGAATTTTACAAACAATACAGCTTAAACTTATATTTTGCTAATCGCTGTATTAATAACTCAGCCAAAAACAAATAACCTTCTGACAACGAACCTAAAATAATTAACAAGTCCAACAATCCAAAAATATCAGATAATTAAATTATATTTGTACATCTTAAAACAAGCTTTTTTTTAGAAATACAGATACACAAATTATCATGAAAGAATTACTTAAAAAATACGAAGAAAAACAACCTGAAATTGTTTTTCATTGGAAAGACCAAGAAACTGAAGCCGAAGGATGGACAGTAATCAACTCCCTACGTGGTGGTGCTGCTGGAGGTGGAACAAGAATGCGTAAAGGTTTAGATAAAAATGAAGTTCTTTCTCTAGCAAAAACAATGGAAGTAAAATTTACCGTATCGGGACCTGCCATTGGAGGTGCTAAATCTGGAATAAACTTTGACCCAAGAGACCCAAGAAAAAGAGGCGTTTTAGAACGTTGGTACAAAGCAGTTACACCATTATTAAAACATTATTATGGTACTGGTGGCGATTTAAATGTAGATGAAATTCACGATGTAATTCCAATTACCGAAAGCTGTGGGGTTTGGCATCCACAAGAAGGTATTTTTAACGGTCATTTTAAACCAAGTGAAGCAGATAAAATTAATAGAATTGGGCAATTGAGAATGGGCGTTATCAAAGTTTTAGAAGACCAAAATTTTACACCAGACTTATCTAAAAAATATACCGTAGCAGATATGCTTACAGGTTACGGTGTAGTAGAAGCAGTAAAACACTATTACCATATTTATGGTGGCAATATTAAAGGAAAAAGAGCCATTGTACAAGGTTTTGGTAATGTAGGCTCTGGAGCTGCCTACTACTTAACACAACTTGGCGCTAAAGTAGTTGGTATTATTGACCGTGTTGGCGGAATTATTAACGAAAATGGCTTTACTTTAGATGAAATGAAAGAACTATTTCGCAATAAAGATGGAAACACCTTGGTTGCAGAAAATATGATTTCATTTGAAGAAATGAATAAACGCATTTGGAATTTACCAGCAGAAATATTTATTCCTGCAGCAGCATCGCGATTAATTACCAAAGAACAAATTACACAAATGATTGAAACTGGTTTAGAAGTAATCTCCCCTGGTGCAAATGTACCTTTTGCAGATAAAGAAATCTTTTTTGGACCTATTATGGAATACACCGATCAAAAAGTAAGTCTTTTACCAGATTTTATTTCTAATTGTGGTATTGCACGTGTATTTGCCTATTTTATGGAAAACCGAATTGATTTGCCAATGCAAGACAAAGCCATTTTTAACGATACATCTAATATTATAAAAAATGCCATTCAAAAGGTATATGATTTAAATCCAAATAAAACAGACATCTGTAAAACTGCTTTTGAAATCGCATTAAAAAAACTTGTTAAATAGCAATATAAAACTATACTTTAAATAACTTATATTTGCAAACAAAACTAAAACCTATCATTTAATATGACTGCATTAATTATTTTTATATTTATTTTTGGATATATTGGAATTACCTTAGAACATCCTTTAAAAATGGACAAAACTGTACCTGCACTACTTATGGCCGCCATAATGTGGGCTCTAGTTGCCATAGGCTTTCAACAAGGATGGTTCGATGTTATTGATGGCCATGAAAACGTTTTTAATTTCCTAAAAGACGGAGAACATGCACAAGAAGGATTTCATAGCTTACTACTACACCATCTTGGAAAAACTGCCGAAATATTGGTTTTCTTAATCGGTGCAATGACCATTGTAGAAATTATTGATCTACATCAAGGGTTCGACATCATTAAAAACTGGATAAAAGCAAAAAGCAAAAAACGCTTGTTGTGGATAATGACTATTTTAGCTTTTATCTTATCCGCAATAATTGATAACCTAACAGCAACTATTGTATTAATTACCTTATTGAGAAAACTCGTTAAGAAAAGAGAAGACAGACTTTGGTTTGCAGGTCTTATCGTAATTGCAGCAAATGCAGGAGGTGCTTGGTCGCCAATAGGTGATGTAACCACAACCATGCTTTGGATAGGAAAACGCGTTTCTGCAGCACACTTGGTAGAAAGATTAGTACTACCGTCTATAGTATCCATTGTATTACCAACTTTTATCGCGAGTCTATTACCTGTTTTTAAAGGTAATATCGATGTAGATTTAAAAGATGCTGACGAAAAAACACATAAACTACTAAGCAGTAAACGAATGCTGTTTTTAGGTTTAGGAATGATTATTTTTGTACCAATCTTTAAAACCTTAACGCACTTACCTCCATATATAGGTATGATGCTTGGCTTAGGAGTTGTTTGGTTAGTTTCTGAATATATCCATCCAGAAGAAGACTTTACCGAAGAAAGAAAACATTTATACTCGCCACATATTGCTCTCTCAAGAATTGAAATGTCAAGTATCTTATTCTTTTTAGGAATATTAATGGCAGTAGCAGCACTAGAAACTTTAGTATATGGTACAACAACAGCAGGTGAACAAGTAGGAACATTACGCTATCTAGCTGAAGTTTTAAACAATGCAATACCAAATCAAGATATTGTAATTTTATTGCTCGGTGTATTATCTGCAATAATTGATAATGTACCATTGGTAGCTGCCTCAATGGGAATGTATAATGCTCCTATGGACGCTTCGGTATGGCACTTAATAGCCTACGCAGCTGGTACTGGCGGTAGTATGTTAATTATTGGTTCTGCAGCTGGAGTTGCTGCAATGGGAATGGAAAAAATAGACTTTATTTGGTATTTAAAAAAAATAACTTGGTTGGCAGCCATAGGTTTTATAGCAGGATATATGCTCCTATTATTTATGGAATCGATATAACAAACAATTAAAGTAACTTTTATACGTTAATTATTAAAACTAAAATAAATCAATGAACTTATTTATCTTTTTACAAAGTCAAAAAAACTTAGCCGAAGAAGCTATTGACAATAAAAAAACATTATCCATCTATAACTTAATTATGGAAGGTGGAACAGGTGGTAAAATAATAATGGCGTTACTATTTATATTGCTTGTAGTTGCTGTATTTATCTATTTTGAAAGGTTATTTGCCATAAAAGCTGCCTCTAAAGTAGATAAAAATTTTATGAGCCAAATAAAAGACAATGTATCTCGTGGTAGAATTGATGAAGCTAGAATGCTATGCGCACAACAAACAAAATCTGCCGCAGCAAAACTAATACAAAAAGGAATTTCTAGAATCGGAAAACCACTAGAAGATATACATACTGCCATAGAAAATGCTGGTCGTTTAGAGATTTATAAACTCGAAAAAAATGTAAGTGTATTAGCAACCATTTCTGGAGCAGCACCAATGATTGGATTTTTAGGTACGGTTATTGGAATGATATTATCTATATTTGAAATTGCTAACTCTGGAGGTTCTATAGATATTAAAACCATGGCAGATGGATTATATACAGCAATGACAACAACCGTTGGTGGATTGGTAGTAGGTATTATTGCCTATATCGCCTATAACCACCTTGTCGTTAAAACAAATAAAGTAGTATATCAAATGGAAGCACAATCTGTAGAGTTTTTAGATTTATTAAATGAACCTATTTAATTGAAAGATTAAAAGATTGAAAGATTAAAAGATTGAAGATTGAAGATTGAAGATTGAAGATTAAAAGATTGAAGATTAAAAGATTGAAGATTGAAAGATTGAAGATTGAAAGATTGAAAGATTGAAAGATTGAAAGATAAAAATTATGAAATCATTTGAAGATTTAGAGGTTTATAAAAAGTCATTTGAATTTTCAGTAAATATATTTAAGTTATCAGATAAAAAGAATATAAACAAAAATATAGTTTATCAACTAGAACGAGCAGCATTATCAATTTCCAATAATATTGCTGAAGGTTTTGAATTACAATCGAACAAACAGTTTGTTAAATTTTTATATATTGCAAAAGGCTCTTGTGGAGAATGTAGAAATTTATTAGCCATAAGTTATAGAATTAACCAAATAAACAAAGAAGA
>WFMU01000050.1 GCA_015488935.1 Flavobacteriaceae bacterium
ACGTAAAACTAATCAAATAATTTTTTTCGGTTTTAAAGTAGGCAATATCAAACTTTTCATCGTCAAACATATCGCCTTTAACACTTTTAATAATTAAATTATTTAAACTTTTAAATGCTTTATTTGCACTTAAATCAATATTACTTTTTGTACCATCATCATTAATAAACAACTGATTATTTTTAAACACCACACTATATTTAAAAGGAACATTATATTCCCATTTTATTAAATTTGGTGCTTTAAATACTAAATTTCCTTTTGAAATAATATCTTTTGATAAAAAGGATAAGTGTTTTGCTTGTTCAAAAGTATTTGTTATTGTTTTTGTTTGTTTTGAGACTTTTATGATACTTTCTTTTACTGTATTAGCTTCTTGTTTTGACAACACTACTGTTTGCGAAACAGATTTTACGGTTGTAAATAGAAAAAGGATACTTATTAAATAAACAATTTTATGCATTTGTATCTATATTAAATAATTGATTAATGGTTACTGTTTTAACATTATTCTTTTGTAACCATTGCAATAACTGTTCCAAAACTACAATACTTAACTCACTTGTATCGTGTAACAAAATAATATCTCCCTTTTTTATTTGAGAGATAATTTTTTTAAATACTGTATTTGGCTCTTTTGCAATGGTATCGTACGATCTTATACTCCAACCTATAGACTGTAAATTTAAGGTTTTTACTGCTTTTGCTATGTTTGGATTGGTTACACCAAATGGTGGTCGAAATAACAAATTATCTGTATTGGTTATTTTTTTTAATACTTTTTGTGTTTTGCTAATATCTGCAATTATTTTTTTTGTAGATAAAAATCCGTAGTTGTTTGTATGTGCATAGGAATGATTGCCAATACAATGTCCTTCAGAAACTATTTTTTGAAGTAAATCTGGATGCGTTTCTACATTTTTTCCAATACAGAAAAAGGTTGCTCTTGCCTTATATTTTTGAAGTAATTCTAATACTTTTGGTGTAAATATTGCATGCGGACCATCGTCAAAAGTCAATGCAATTGCTTGTTTTGTTAGGTTATAATTACAATGTTTGGATTTTAAAAAATAATTCCATCTAATATGAAATGAGCCTATTGTTGTAATACTAATCCACAAAAGAAATAATATAAAAATATACCAAATATAGCTTTTACTCTCTGTTGCTAAAAAAGAGAGAATCAGCAAAATAATTGCACTTATAATATTTACTTTTTTAAAGTTTAACACGAACGCAATAAGGTAAAACTATGATTTTCTCCTAAATACTGATTGTATAATAGTACGTTTTTAATGGTAGCAACTTCTTTGTTGTTTAATTTTAAAAATTTAGGTATTTCTTGTATTTTACAAATTTGTGCAGCAATCCACAATCCAAATGAAGATGCTGTGTGATATTCTCCAGATAAATGTTTGTAATATATTTGTTGGGTGCTTTTTAGTAAATTATCTTGTAGGTTATTGTAAATAAAATCAAATTTTACATCACCATTATTTCCTAAAACCACCAAATCTACATCCGCAATAGCTAAACCATTTGTTTTTAAAAATTGGAGTAACTTGTTATGTATTTCGCTCTCATCTATATTATCGTAAATTTCTACATCAATTAATTCTGCGTAAGTGGTTTCTTTTTTTTGATTTTCTAGTGCAAAAAATTGTGCGCCTTCTCCATAAACCACACCTTTAGAGTTAGATTGTAACAATCCATTAGACAAGGTTTCTTGGTTTTTTACTAAACCTATTAATTGGTGTAAGCGTACAGAATAATCACCAATTTCATCAACACCGCCAACTAAAATATTTGTTTCGTTATCGTTAATCATCAGTAATGCATCTACTAAAGAAGCTTCAAAAGAAGTTGCTTTATGTACATAAGTAACATTATATGCTTTACATTGTAAACCAAGTGCAATTTGACCACCAACCGTATTGTGTGTAGATTGTATAAAGGCAGTTGGTGTTAAAAACTGCTCTTTATTATCTATTATATTTTTTAGAAATTTTCCAGAATCTATAGTACAACCCATTCCAGTACCTGTGATAATTGCTTCAGGCATTTTAATATTGGCTTCTTTTAGTGCAATTGCAGATGCTACTACACCATTTTTTACACCATTTGCCATTCTTCTAATCATAGCAGGTTTTATAAAATCTCTATAATTAGGTTTGTGTACACGAACTATATTTTCGGTTAATTCGTGTTGTGTTTCTAAAAAGATTTTATAGTCTGAGGTATCTTGTGTAGAAACGCAACCTACGCCGTTTATATAACAATGTGCCATAATTTATGCTTTAGAAAATATAAGTGTAGAACAGTTCCCTCCAAATCCAAAAGAATTGGAAAGTACATGTTGTATTTCTTTTTTGGTTACTTCTGTTTTTGGTACAAGTGCTGTTTCGGCAATTGGTGTTTCAAAATTTAGATTTGGAAATATCACTTTATGCTGAATTGCCAATATTGCATAAACAGCTTCTATAGCTGCTGCTGCTGCCAAGGTATGTCCAGTATATGCTTTGGTAGAACTAAAATCTGGGACTTTGGTTCCGAATACATTTATTAAAGCTCTACTTTCGGACTGGTCGTTGTTTGGTGTTGCCGTACCGTGTGCATTTACATAATCTATTGCTTTGGGATTTATTTTTGCAACTTTTAATGCTTTTTGCATGGCTAATGTTGCACCTTCTCCATTTTCTGAGGATGCTGTTTGATGGTAAGCATCGTTTGCATTGGCATAACCAGATACATAAGCTAAAACTTTTTTGTTTTCTTTTTTAACAACCTCGTCTGATTCTAATACTAAAAATGCAGCTGCTTCGCCTAAATTTAAACCAGTTCTATTTGCATCAAAAGGTTTACAATCGGTTTCTGAAAGTATCATTAATGTTTTAAATCCGTTGATGGTAAATTTAGATAAACAGTCGGAACCTCCAACAATAACTCTATCTATTTTTCCTGCTCTAATTAATCTTGCACCAAGCATAATTGCATTGGCAGATGATGAACAAGCCGTACTTATGGTACTTACAAAATCGGTGATTCCTAAACTTTTAGCTATTTTTTTAGAAGAGTCTCCTGCATCATGACTGGCAATATACTTTCTGTTTTTGGTTTCTTCGAACTGTGAGTAAAAATACCTTTCTGTCATATCCATTCCTCCAACACTAGTTGCCGATATTAAACCTGTTTTGTATTTATTAATATCGGTAATATTGGCGTTTTTAACTGCTTCTTTTGCAGCAATTTCTCCTAACATTGCTGTTCTAGAATAATTATTGGAATCGGATAATTTTAAAAGCTCAATTAACGCTTCATTTGTATAGTTGATTTCTCCAACTTTAATTACATTTTTATGAATTGTTTGTATCTTTTTAATTTTAGAAATTCCTTGTTTTTTAGAAATTAGGGATTGGTAATTTTCTTCTACATTATTTCCAATAGAAGATATAATTCCCATTCCTGTAACAGCAACGCCTTTACTCATTTTATTTTGTCTTATTATCCATAATAAATTGTGCCATTGTTTGGATAGATTCAAAAATTTCTTTTCCTTTTTTTGGATCGGATATTTTAATTCCATAATCTTTATCTAACATCACAATTAATTCTAGTGCATCAATTGAATCTAAGCCTAATCCATCACCAAAAAGTGGATCGTTATCCTCTATATCTTCTACTTTAAAATCTTCAAGGTTTAAGTTTTCAATAATTTTTGCTTTTAATTCTTGTTTTAAATTTTCCATGTTTTACTTTAATATAATTTGTTTAATTGTTTTTTATTGTGTTCTAGTTTGCCATTTTTTGAAACTAAATACATAAAAGTTTCATAATTTGTATCGTCATCTACATTTACCCAACCACTTAAAACGGCATCTGCTTTTTTGGTTTGGATTAAACTTTTTTCGTAGTTGTAATGAAATTCTGCATTGTATTTATTAAATACAAAAAAGGCATTTTCGCTCTTTAGTTGATGTCGAATACTTATTTCTCCAATACCAATATTTGGCAATGTATATACAAAGATTGCTGGACTTGGGAAATAATTATCTTTATCGTTTATAGACATTTGGTGTTTTCTATCTGTTTCTAAACTTGATGCGTTATTTGAGAATACGATGGCAACATTTTCATTCTCTGTATCTATTTTGGTTTCTTTAAAAATAATTTCACTAGCTAAAAAGGCTAATTTACTTAAATTATCCATTTTAAAAAATTTACCATACTTTAATCCTAGATGTTTGTAGGTACTTTTTAAAAAATCTTTAAGATTTTCTGCTTTTGTATCTTTAAAAACAGGATTTCCATTAAAAAAAATGGTGTTGTTTTTAATTTTACAATAGCTTTGTATGTATAATTTTGTATTCAAATATATTATTTTTTCTTGCACACTAGTATCGTATGGTATTCACCAACACTAATATCTTCTTTTAAGGTTAAACCTGCTTTATCTATTAATTTTTTAAATACTTTGGCAGGGTACATTTTACTATTTCCATTTGCCAATACCGTAAAATAGAGCGATGTTGCTTCTAAAATAAATTTGGCATTGTCAAATCTTTGTCTGTCTGTAAAGGTTTCCATAATCAACAACGCTGCTTTGCTGTCCATTGATTTTGCAGTAGTAGTTAATATTTTAAGGATTTCTTCTTCAGAAAAACAATCTAAAAATTGACTCATCCAAATGGTATCAGCTCCCTTTGGTATTTCTAATTTATTTTTAGATAACCAATCTATTTCGTAACCAGACACTCTGTTTTCAAAACCTGCTTTTTTAGTATTTTTTAAAGCTACGTTTAATTGCCCTGGCAAATCTATAATTTTTATTTTTACTTTTTCATCAAATTTACAAGCACTCAATGCAAATTTTCCAGTATTTCCACCAATATCAAATATGGTTTTTGGATGGTTTTTAAAGACAATTTCTAATGCTTCATTAAATACACCGTCAGAATAATGATGGTCAAATTCAAACCAAGATTTTTTAATTTCTTCGGGTAATTTAGAGAGTCCTTCGTATATCGTATTCCAATTGCCAAGTTCTTTTAATCCTTCTGGTTTATTATTTCTTATAGATTCTGTTAAATGAAATAGTCCTTTATAACAAACTTCATTCGTAAAATTAACGTTTACATTTACGGTTTCATGTGCATTTAAAAAGTAACCTACTTTTGTTATTTGGTATTTATCTTCTTCATTTTTGGTTACCATATTAGAGCTTTCTGCAATTTCTAATAGTACGCCAATGCCATATTCACTAATTGCTAATTCTTCAGAAATTTCTTTAATGGATATTCCTCCTTTTTTTCGATATTTAAAGATTACATCAAAAATTCCAAGTTTTCTGAGTGAAATTGTTGCTTGAAACACAAAAGGTGCAAAGGCTATTCTTTGTGCTTCTTCTAGGGCTTCGATTGCTGTTAGTGTTTTTGTTGGCATGCTTTTTCTTTTTTGTATTTATTCCGAATGCAATTTGTTATTTAAGCGTGTAAAGGTAAAATATATCTGCAAAAATACTTGGTAAAATGTTAATTTTTATAAACTTATTTTTTTTAAAATTACTGCGGTGTTACTTCCTCCAAATCCAGAGGCTGTTTTTAAGAATATTTGAAGTTTTTTATTGGTATTTTTTTGAATAATATTTAATGGTTTGGATACTCCTAATTCATCAAATCCAATATTGGCAATTAGTTTATTTTGATGTAGTGTTTCTATGCCAATAATGGTTTCTAATAAACCAGATGCACCTAAGGTATGTCCATAAAATCCTTTTAAACTATTTAGCGGAATGGTTTCCATTTCTAAACGATTAAATGCAATGGCTTCCATTTCATCGTTGTAATTTGTTGCTGTTCCGTGTGCCGAAATATAGTCGATTTCTCGTGCGTTTATATTTGCTTCTTTTAATGCAGATTTAACGCTTAAGTATAAACCTTCGCCAGTTCGCGATGGTCCAGAAATATGATTGGCATCATTGCAAGATGCATTTCCGATAACTTCTACTACATTTTTTGCATTTTTTGTAAGATTATTAGTTACTAAAACACTTGCAATTGCTTCGCCAATGGTAATTCCTGTTCTATTTTTGGAATATGGTTTACATGGCTTATCGCTTATTGCTTGAAAGGATTCAAATCCAGAAATGATAAATTCCGAAACTAAATCGCCACTTACAATAACAACGTTATCGTACAGTTCTGTTTGTATCAAATGCTTTGCAACTGATATTGCTAATACACCAGATACACAGGCATTGGAAAGTACAATTGCTTCATTTTTAAAGTCGAAAAAAGTTTGAATTTGATTTCCTAATTCAGATAAATAGGCTCTTTTTTTATCGGAATAAAAAGGAGATGTTGGTGCTAATGTATCTATATTTCCTTTTGTGGTAGATATTAGTAAACCTGTTTTTTCTGTAATTTTATGTTTTGAATCTTTTAGCAGTTGGTTTACTGATAATAGCATCATTTTTTCTAATGTAGTAAATTTTTCCTTTTCTCCAATTTTAGAAAACTCGATATTTACTTTTTCTTTATCGATAATAGAACTATAAAATTCTTTACCATCTGCTCGTTGGTGTTTTTTTATTCCAGAATTATTATCCAAAAGATTATCAAAATTCGATTTACTGTCAAATCCTAATGCGGAGATTATATGATGATTTGTTATGTATGTTTTTTTCATAATCTAATTTTTATTACAACAATCCTACTTTTTTCTTCCAAGCTTCAAAAAAGGGTGGAAGTGTTAATGATAATTCATCTTTTTCATTTAAAAATACTTGAATGGTTTTACCTAAACAAACAACTTTTCCTTTTGGGTTAAATATTTTGTAGGTAAACACCATTTTTGCTGCTGGCGTATCTTCAAAAGTGGTTTCTATGGTTGCAATATCGCCATATCGCAATGGTAATTTGTGTTGGCAAGACGATTCTACTATTGGTGTTACAAAACCATTTTTTTGTACTTCTAAATACGAAATACCGTGTTTCATTCCAAAATCTTCTCTTCCATCTTCAAAATAGGTAATGTAATTTCCGTGCCAAACAATGCCTAATGGGTCAGTTTCGTTAAATCGAATTCTTATTTTGGTAGTTTCTGTTATTTTCATTTATACGGCACTTTTTAGTTTATTATAATAAATAGAGATACTTAACATTACAACAAAAAATAATGCTAATAAACTGATTTCTGGGACAATATCTATAAATTTTGCATCTCTTAAGATTACATCGTAAAATCCGTTTAATCCCCAATTCATAGGTGATATTTTTGCAATTATTTGCATCATTTTTGGCATGATAAATACAGGAATCCATACACCACCGATGGCTGCTAATATTACTACTAAGGTTGCTCCAAATGGTGCAGATTGCTCTGGTGTACTTGCAAATGTACCTAATAAAACGCCTAATCCTATGGCTGCTAATCCTACAAATAGTGCTACAATAAATAGTAAATAATAACTTCCATTTATTTCTAATGCTGGTAAATTTAAGTATGGAAATAAATAAAATCCGATAAGTAACATGAGTAAAAACTGTATCATACATACAGATAAATAAGTAATTATTTTACTTCCTAAAATAGTTGCGTACGATACTGGATTGGTTTTTAAACGAACAAATGTACCTTGGTTTTTTTCTTTTACAATATTGATGGATAATGGAATGATTATAAAGAAAATGGCAAATAAAGACCATGCTGGTACATTGTGTTGTACGGAATTTGGTTTTATTTCTGTATGCTTTTTTCTTGGATTTATCTCCGAAAATTTAATAAAACTAGTTTGCTCAAACACATTTCCTTCTATTTCTAGTTCTTTTTGAAAAACTTGGTAAATGGATTGGCTTTCTATTTTTGCAACCATTTTATCTATGGCATCTTTTACGCCATTTTTAAAGGCTAGTTGCGTTGCTGGATCAAAATAGAGTTTTATTTCTTGGGTTTTTATTTTTGAAATTTCTTTTTTTATCGGTTCTTGAATAGTCTCTTTTTCTTCTGCATCTTCCATAAAATTTGCTAAAATTTTGGATACATTATTTTCTACTTTGGTATTCAAATTTACAGTCAAATTTTTTGGTATTATAATAGCTAGTTGGTATTTGCCTTTTAATACGAGTTGGTTTGCTTGTGTTTCGTTTATATTTTCTCCATTTATTTGTGATACTATTTCAAAGGCACTACTTTTTTTTAAGTTGGTTACAATAGATTTGGAGACTTCGCCATTATCATTATCTACAAATAGAATTGGTATTTTATTATCGTTTATTTGTTTAAAGGAACTATCTTGAATTAGTGTTACTGTTACTACTAATACCAATGGCATAATAAATAGAATAGCCAAACCTCCTAAATCTCTTTTTAAGAGTAAAATTTCTTTGTATGTTGCTTGCCAAAGTTTATACACGATCTCTTAAATTTTTTCCTGTTAAACTTAAATATACATCTTCTAGTCTAATGGCATTTTTTGTGTTTTGTATGAGTATTGTTGGAGCACCTTCAATTAAAATTTCACCACTATCTATAATGGCAATTCTGGTACAGAATAATTGAGCTTCTGTCATGTGATGTGATGTATAAATGATGGTTGTCCCTTTTTTATTCAAATTTTTTAAATGTTGCATTATGGCATTTTTGGACTGTACATCTACGCCAACGGTTGGTTCGTCTAAAAATAGTATTTTTGGTTCGTGTAGTATTCCTGCGATTAGGTTTATTCTACGTTTCATTCCACCAGAAAATGTTTTTACTTTTTTATCTTTAAATTGATGTAGTCCTAAATCTTTTAATGCTTGGTTTATTTTATTTTTTAGATTGCTCTTTTTTAGACCGTACATTGCACCAAAATACATGAGATTTTCGTAGGCTGTTAGGGTTGGATACAAGGCATATTCTTGTGGTACTACACCTATAATTTTTTGTATTTCTCGTTTGTTTTTTTGAAAGTTTAACTCGTTTATTTCAATAGTGCCAGAACTTGGTTTTAACAAACCGCACAACATAGAAATTAAGGTTGTTTTTCCAGCACCATTTGGACCGAGTAGTCCAAAAATTTCTGCTTTTTGAATGGTAAAATCTAATGGTTTTACAGCATAAACATCTACATCTTTATATCTTTTTGATAATTGTTTTATATGAATAACATCTGTAGGCATTAAGCAATTGCTTTTTTAAGTCGTTTAAAAAAGTCTTCTTCTTTATCTGCTAGAATACGTAATTTATTTGCTACTTTTTTGTAGCCATCGGATTCGGAACTTCTATTTTTGTATAAACGAGATGCATCTATGGCAAAATCTCGCCACAAATCTCCAATTGCTGTTATTTCTTTAGAAAAATCTTTTAGTATTGGTTTGTTTATTACTGTGGCTGCTTCTTGCAAAAATGCACCGTAAATAAATCGAAATCCACCGCCTCCTGTTCCTATTTCTTCTTGCATACGTACAATTTGCCCAAGGTAGTGATTGGTTTTTTTAACACCTATTTTTTTAGGCCATTTTTTAATTGCTTTTGCTACGGTTCGCATTCCTTTTACACCTACAATTGGTACTGGTGCAAGCATATCTCTACAAGTTGCTTTAATGGCTTTGCGAATGGCTTTTTCTAATGGTAATTTTTCTGGAAAATGTACTGGATAATACATGTGCCCTTTTGGTGCTGCTGCACCTTTTGCAAAACGTACTATTTCTAATTCTTTGCTTGTAAGTTCAGTAACACGTTCCATTATTGGGTCACTAATTAAGTAGGTATCTTCTTTTTTTCCATACACTACTAGGTTATGTGCATTAAAATGAAATCGATATTCATCTGGAAAATATACCAAATTAAATACACCTACTTGTAATCCAACTGGTGTGTTTTTACGAAGCATATCATCTAATGCTTTTTTTGCTTTTTTTGGGTCTCTAAATTTTTCACGTTTAATTTTAATTCCTAGTCTTTTACAGAGGCGTTTAAATATAAAACCTGGTATTGGTCTATAACTTACTGCTGGTGCTAAATTTACTTTTATAAATGGCAAGTAAACGTAAAATAATCCAGAGCCAATTCCAAAAGCCATTGGTTCACTCATTGGATGTCCATGGTGTGTAAGCAAATTGGATATTACGCCGTTTTCGCAATGTGCGGATTGCCGATGATTAAATTCTATTTCCATTTATAGTGTAATGTCTTTTAGTTGTGCAATACTTATATTAAAAGTATCGGCATATTTTTGCAGTGTTTTTTCAGGTAATTTATTAAATACTGCAGGTTTAAAATGTCTTTTTAAAGTCCATTTCCATTTATTCATGTAATCTGCTAAAACGGTTAAATCCATTCTGTTTAATTCCATATAATATGGTATTGGACTTATTTCTCCATCTAAACATTGTTTTTTAAATGCATTTACGCGCTCTTCAATGAGTTCTAAGGATTTGTTTAGAGCCAATGTTTTTACGTCCCAACCTTCACTTAGTTTGGTGGTATATTTTCCGTCTTTATCTACAGCATAGCAGAGTTCTTTCATGTTTGCATTTGCAAGTCCGCCTACATCTTGTGGTACATCTTTTAAATCCATAATTAATTCTTTTTTATAAATAGATTTAGTTCACAATCCAGTATTAGTTCTTCATTGCATCTTATTTTTCCAGTCATGGTACATATCGAAAATCCTTCGCCATCAAAGCGTGATTTTAGATTTCCTTCGGAGAACAGTACATCTGTAACTTTAGGTAGTTTATAGATATTTATATATTTAATTGCACTAATAAATCCGATAACATCTGAATTATTTTCTCCATCTGCATCTGCATCTGTAAAATAAGAACTTCCTACAATAATGGAACAGGTTTGTGCTATATTTTCTATTAAGCCTGTTTCTAAAAAGTGGTTATTTTCTACAAATATATTGGTTTCTTTTATTAAAAACTTGGTTTTTATTATGGTATCTGTAAGCAATAAATGTTTATCTACCATTAGCATAGATTTTCTATGTGGTAAAAATTTTCTTAAATCAACATTTGCCTTTTGCGAGTGCATATTATTTTGCTAATACGGTTTTCATTTGCCCTTTGGCAATAAGTTCATCTTTAATTTTAACTTCTATTTCTACCAGTGTTATTCCCATAAATTCTTGAATTATAGCAATGGATGTTTCTAATACTTCTCCTATTTTTGGAAATCTGCTTATTTCAATATTTTTTATAGAGCCAATGTATCCTGTTGGTGCTTGTTTATTCATTAAAAAAAATTGATATCCTGTATGTAATGCTACAGATTGTGCCATGTGTTCTATAATTCCAGATTCTACAAAGTAATTATTTTGTACAAATAAATTTTCTGCAACTATGGTAAATCTAGATTTTAGACTTTCTTCTGTATAATTTAGTAACTCATCTACCATTACAAATGGTTGTTTTTGAGGTATTAAATTTTTTACATGTTCTTTATTGGCAATCATATTATTCTTTTAGCAAACGGTTAAAAATGCGTAGGTATAAGAAAAACGTGCACTTTCTGGTACGGATAATAAAATGGTATCTCCTTTTTTTAGTTTTCCTGAGTGTACAAGTTCTTCTAACATAATGTATATAGAACCTGCTCCAATATTACCTACTTTATCTAAGTTGATAAACCAGTTTTCCCATGGTATTTCTACGCCTTGTTCTTTCATTTCTTTATATAGTCCTTCTTTAAAATAATAGGAGGATATATGTGGCAAGTAATAGTTTACATCTTCTGGTTTTACGTTGTTTTTAACCATGGCATTTTTTAGGCTTTCTACACCTTTTACCAAGATGTTTTTTCCTAGTAGTCTTGTATCTTGTTTCATGGCAAAAAGAGATTTTTCTCCCCAAACGCTAGAAGGGTATTCGCTCCATGGTTTTAAAAAACCATCTTCTAACTTGTCGCCACCTGCATACATACATGCGTCTATTTCAAATGCATAGGAATAACCTTCCATCCATTCTATTCTTAGCGGTGTATTGCCGTTTGGTTTATCTTCTAGTAATATAGCTCCTGCACCATCGGATAACATCCATCGTAAGAATTCTTTTTGAAATGCTAGTATTGGTCTTTCTTCTAAATCTTTTAAATGTTCTATTTCTGTTTCAAAGATATCGGATTTCATCCAACTTGAGGTTCTTTCGGATCCTGTACAAACTGCATTTTTTGTTTGGTCAGATTTTACAGACATGTAGCCATATTTAAGTGCATTCATTCCTGAACAACATGCTCCTGAGGGTGAATTTATTTCCATATTACCATTTTTTAAAAATCCATGTACCATTGCGGCATGTGATGGTAATATTTGGTCTGGACTAGATGTTCCACAAGATAGAAGTTCTATATCTGATGTTTTAAAATTGGTATCGCAAAGTGCTTCTACGGCTTCTTTTGTTAATTGTGCATTATTGTGTGTTACTTTTCCTGCATCATCAATGGCATAATATCTTGTTTTTATTTGGTTATTGCGTAGAACAATTCTTCTGGCTTTTGAAGGCTTGTCATTAATTATTCCTAGCCTTGATTCCATTTCATCGTTACTTACAGGCTTATTAGGCAAGAATTTAGCAATCTTTGTAATGTAAACTTCCTTCATTTGTATTAATCATTTTATTTTTACGGACGAATAGTATTTTTTATCTTTTTTAATTTTAAAAAATGTAATTGGATAAGTCAGCAAATATAAGATAAAAACTACAGGTGCAATAATCCAAATGGCAAATAGTAGATAAAAATTAAACATTTTTACCCAAAAAATACGTTTTTGGTCATTTTTAGCTCCTTTTTTACGAATTAGGTTTGCCCATTTTCTAAAAAGTATGTTTGCTCGTTTATCTACTGTCAATAAAAATGGTTTAATTTTTACTGCATTTTTTTGTAGTAAATCGTTTTGTAAGTTTTTGTAATTATTTGTTGTTAGTGCTTTTAAAATTGGTTGTCCAAATCTTTTAGAATCTGTAATGTCTTTTTCGGATACTCCTGGTTTTGGAAAAATGCCTAAATATCGTTTTTTTAATCCCGAAAACATCCATTGTGCAATGGTAATAACACTTATGTGATTTATATTACGGTCCACCAATACAATATTACCTACTAATTTTGCTTTGGTATTTTTCAATAATTTTTTCATTTTTTCTTGTGCCATTATCCACATATTTCTACATCCAATAACGGTAATTACTGGCGTATCTGCGAATGTTTTTTTTGCAATGTCACTTTTTAAAAATGAATTTATTGGTATGGATGGTGTTAAATACCACACTTGATATGCTAAAATAATTAAATCGTATTTTTTTTGTAGTATTGGGTTATTTGTATCTTCGAGTTCTGAAGGAATTTGTAAAAAAGATTCGGGAAATGCACCATAAAATTCTTTTTTATTCCATGGAAATGGAAAATTGTTTTTTAGTTTTATATTGTAGTAGTTAACTGTAACTTCTTTTGCTTTTTCTAATTCTTGAGTAACATTTTTGGCAATTTCTAGTAACTGTCCAGATTGTGTGTAATAAATTACGAGTACATTTTTCATGGTTTAATTATTTCATATCGTTCCAAAAATCGAAGAAATTAAACCATTGTGTTGGATATTTACTTAAAATCCATTCTATATTTTTGGTATAATTTTCTAATAAATCTTGTGCGTTTCTATTTTTAAATGTTGCTTTTCGAGTATAAGAATGGTAGTGTTTTGCTGTTTCTTTCATCACATATACGTATGCTACAGGTACTTTTAAACGCGACCCTAATAAAAATGGCCCTGCAGGGAATTCTGCTTCTTTACCTAATAAAACTGCTTTTAATGTTTTTGTTCCTTCAAAGAAGCGGTCGCCTGTAAATACAATCAATTCGTTATTATCTAGTGCTCTATGTATTTCAAAAATATGCGACATATCTTGTTTTACAATAATAAATTTTAGGCTTGATTTAGAAGCTACTTTATCTAAAAATTCTTTAATTGCTCTATGCTCTTGGTCTGTAGTTACTAAATTAAATTGAGAATCTACATCAATTTCGTTTAAAAAGTGTTCTGCAATTTCAAAATTTCCAACATGTGCAGAGATTAAAATTCCTCCTTTTTTATCTTTTAGCATATCTTTAAGAATATACTCACCATCAAATTCGTAGGTAAATTTACTTTTTAATCCAGATGGTATAGCTACTTTATCTATAATAGTTTGACCAAATACAAAGTTGGTTTTATACACATTAAAAATACTTTTTAGTTTAGAATATTTTAGTCTTTTACGATAGTAATAGTAACTAGATTTTGTTCCTTTTACCGAAAAAAGTAAGAAATAAAATGCTACAAAATAGAGAAAAAAGTACGCTGTTCTAACGCCAAATTTTTGCAAAATAAATACAAACAATTTGTAGCCAAAGACTGTTCCTCTTGACTTACCTTCCCATTTTGTCATGTAAAAACAGGTTTAATTAATTTTCTTTTCAATTAAGTCGTAAAAATTATTTAATGTGTCTATACCCATAAAATCTTCAGCTACTAATTTTACGCCAAATTCCGATTCTACTGCTACAACTAAGTCAACAAAATCTAAACTATCAAGTTCTAAAGTTTCTTTTAAATTTGCTTCTGGAACTAATTCTTCCATTTCTGCTTCGAACTCTTCTACTAGAAAGTTATTTACTTTTGTTATAATTGTATTCTTTTCCATGTTATTTAAACTTTTTAATAATTATTGCTGAGTTTGTTCCTCCAAACCCAAAAGAATTCGACAAAAATACATCAATTTTTTTATTTATGGTTTTTGTAACTAGATTTAATTTTTTTGCATCTTCATCTGCTTCTTCTAAATTTATGTTTGGTGCAATAAAAGAATGCTCCATCATTAACATCGAATAGATTATTTCGCTTGCTCCTGCCATCCAGCATTCGTGTCCTGTCATTGATTTTGTAGAGCTTACATAAGGGTTACTTTCTTTAAAAACGTGGTGTATTGCTCTGGCTTCATTTTGGTCTCCAACTGGTGTTGAGGTTGCATGTGCATTTACATAATCGATATCTTTTGCGGTTACTTGTGCTTGGTCGAGTGCTTTTTGCATGGCTCTTGATGGTCCATCTACATTTGGACTAGAGATATGCTCTCCGTTTGATGAGAATCCATAACCTACTATTTCTCCTAAAATGGTTGCGCCTCTTTTTATGGCAGATTCGTAACTTTCTAGTACTAATGATGCACCTCCGCCACTTGGCACCAAACCATCTCTATTTTTATCAAATGGTTTACAGGCTTTTGTTGGATTGGCTTCATCGGTTGCAAATACGCCTAAGCCATCAAAACTTCCCATGGCGTACTTATTAATTTCTTGTGCACCTCCACAAATCACTATTTCTTGTAGTCCACTTTTTATTAAATGAAATCCTAATCCTACAGAATGTGAGCCACTTGCACATGCTGCACTAATGGTTAAATTTATTCCTTTTAATTTAAAAATAGTTGCTAAGTTCATCGTTACGGTAGAATTCATACTTTTAAAGATTCCTCCAGAACCAACTAGTGTAGTGTCTTTTTTTTCTCTAACAATATCTATAGATTCAATTATGGATTTTGCGGTACTGTCGTTTCCAAAAATAACACCTACTTCATTTTCGATGAGGAAATCCATATCTATTTTTGCATTTTTTAATGCTTCTAGTGTTGCAACATAGGCGTATTGTGCTTCTTCACCCATACTTATACGTTGTCTTCTACTCAACAGTTTTTTTAAATTTGGTGTGGCTACTTTTCCTGTTAAAGCAGAGCGATATCCAAAATCTTTTCTTTCTTGTTCAAATACAATTCCAGATTTTCCTTCGTATAACGATTCTTTTACTTCTTGTAGGTTTTCACCAAGACAAGAATAAATTCCCATTCCTGTAATAACTACTCTTCTCATGTTATGAATAAATTCCTCCGTTAATATTTATTATTTCTCCTGTAATATACGATGCTTTTTTTGATACTAAAAATGAGACTAAATCTGCTACTTCTTCGGCTTCACCAAATCTATTTACTGGAATTAGTTTTTTTAATTGGCTTTCATCTAAACTTGCAGTCATATCTGATTTTATAAAACCAGGTGCTACGGCATTTACGGTAATTTTTCTTTTTGCTATTTCTTGTGCTAATGCCTTTGTTGCTGCAATAATTGCTCCTTTTGCTGCGGAGTAATTTGTTTGTCCTGCGGTTCCTTTAACTCCAGAAAGGGATACCATATTTACAATTCTACCATATTTATTACGAAGCATTTTTTGCATGAGATGCTGCGTTACATTAAAAAATCCTCCTAAACTGGTATTTATTACATCATCCCAATCTTCTTTTGGCATCCACATAAACAGACCATCTTTTGTAATACCAGCGTTATTTACAATCACTTCAATAACACCATCTTTGTTGTTTTCGTGCCAATTATCTAGATTAGTTTTTACTTCGGTTGCATTAGCCACATCAAAAGAAATTATTTCTCCTGTATTTCCGTTTTCTTTTACTTGTTGTAATGTTTCTTCTGCTGCTGCTTTATTAGATTTATAATTTATTAAAATATGGTAGTCTGATTCTTGTGCTAATTTTACACAAATGGCTCTTCCTATTCCTCTTGATCCTCCTGTTATTAATGCGGCTTTCATTCTTTATATTATCTTCTTATTAAAAGGTGTTTTTATTTTGTAAAATTCTGAGCACTTTGAAACCAAGTATTTCCTAATAGTTTTCCATTTTTATCAATGAATCCCCATTTTTTATTAAGGCTTACTCTTGCTAAGCCATCTTTAAATCCTTTGGTTTGTTTTTTAAAGATATTGAATGATTTTGCGGTGATGATATATTTATCTTCTATTACTAATGTTCCTGTTTTATCAATAAATCCCCAAAACTTTTTTAGTTTAACTGGTGCTAAGCCATCTTTACTAAATACTTCTCCGTCTCTAAATTTTTCTTCTATTTGAAATTTTCCTGTTTCATCTATGTAACCCCAAATTTTTCCTTTGGTACTTACTGGAGCCAATCCATTTCTAAAACCACGCACTTTTTTAAATTGTGGTTTTATTACCCATTCTCCATTTCTATTGATAAATCCTAGTTTTTTATTTTTATCAAGTGCATAAGTTAAATTTTCTCCGTTTACAAAATTCCAAATTTTTAATACGTCTAATTCTTTAAATTTTTTATTGATGATTAATCCTACTTTACCATCTTTTTTTGCTTTTAAGACACCATTAGAATATTTTCCTATATCTTGGTATGCTACATCGATAATTACTTTTCCTGTTTTATCAATCAATCCAAAAGATTTATCTAGTTTTACTTTTGCATAACCGTTATAAAAAGGATATATTTTATGGTATTTTGGTTCTAGAACAACGTTTCCATTGGAATCTATAAGCCCAGTTAAATCACCTCTTTTAATAAAGGCGAGTCCATCTTTAAAATCAAATACTTTATTAGAGGCTGGCATTTTTATTTCTTCTCCTTTTTTGTTGATATAAAACCAAAGTTTGTCTTTTAAAACAACTGCAATTCCAGAGTTAAATGCTTTTACTCTATCGTATTTATAATCGATTACAACTTTGTTACTTTTGTCTATAAATCCCCACTTAACACCATTAAAAACAGCAGCCATTCCATCTGAAAAACTTGCTGCTTTTACGTATTGTGGTTTTATAAGCCAAGCCCCATCGTGCTTAATATATCCAAATTGATTGTCTTGTCTAACTAATGCTGTTTGCTGTGCAATTGCTATATTACTAAGGAATACGATTGCAATAATTGCTACTAAATTTTTCATAATATATAATTTTATTAATTAATTTTCATTAAATATTCCTTTACTTGATTTACGTACGGATACATAATGGTATCTTCTTTAAATGCAGGAACTATTTTTCTAATATCTTTAAATATTTTTGCTGTTTTTGATGATATCTTATCTTGATATTCTAAATATTCTATGGCTTGTACAATTGTTATTAGTTCAATGGCAACTACTTCAAAAGCATTTTCGATTACTTTACTAGTGATGTTTGCGGCATTAGTACCCATACTAACAATATCTTGGTTATCATTATTATTTGGAATACTATGTACATACATTGGATTGGACAAGGTTTGATTTTCTGCTGTTGTTGATGTTGCTGTAAATTGTACTCCTTGCATTCCAAAGTTTAATCCTAATTTTCCTAAATTTACAAATGGTGGTAGTATATCGTTTAGTTTGTGATTTAATAAGTAGTTTAGTTGTCTTTCGGATAGCATACTTAATTTGGTAACTACTATTTTTAATTTATCCATTTCTAAAGATACATAGTCTCCATGGAAATTACCACCGTGAAATACAAGTTTATTTTTTACATCTACGATTGGATTATCATTGGCTGAATTTACTTCTTCAATCAATGTTTTTTCTACATTGTTTAAAGTGTCTAAAACAGGTCCTAATATTTGAGGTACACATCGTAATGAATAATATTCTTGTACTTTTTCTTTAAATACAGTATCGTTTGCTTTTGCTGTATATAAGTGTTCTTCTCTATTTCGTATAAGTTTGCTATCTGCAAGAGATTCTCGCATTATTTTTGCAATTTTTTGCTGTCCTTTGTGTTTTTTTACTTGATTTAATTCTAAGGACAAATGATCGTCGTAAGCAGAAACTATTTCGTTTATTGCTACAGAGCAATCTAAAGCAGCTCGAAGTAGTTTTTTTGTTTGTAATACATTTACGATACCAATACCTGTCATTACTGAAGTTCCATTCATTAATGCAAGTCCTTCTCTTAATTCTACCTTTATTGGTGTGATATTCTCTTTTGCAAAAACTTCGCTAGTTGGTTGGCGTTTTCCTTTATAAAAAACCTCACCTTCGCCAATTAATACTAATGCCAAATGTGCCAATTGTACTAAATCGCCACTTGCACCAACACCTCCATGCGAGAATATTAATGGTATAACATCTTTGTTTATTAATGCAACCATTGTTTCAATAACAGACGGATGAACGCCAGAGTTTCCTAAACATAAAGTATTTAATCTTGCTAAGATAGCAGATTTTACTTTTATTGGATTTAAAGGTTTTCCTGTACCAGATGCGTGACTTCTAATTAGGTTGTATTGTAGCTGTATTCTGTCTTTATCGTCTATCTTATATTGTGCCATTGGACCAAATCCTGTATTCACACCATAAATGACTTTATTTTCAGAAAAATTCTTTAAAAAGATAAAACTGTCCTTTACACGTTTTTGAATTTTATCACTTATATCAATTTTTGCATTTTCATAAAGAATTGTATGGAAATCCTTTAACTCTAACTCATTTTCTATATGGAACATTTAAAAATATTTTTTTTGATTTTTTTTATTAATATAAGAGATATATTAATTAACTTTATCGGCAAAATTAAGGATTTTTTAATTAAAATATATAAAAATGAGCAAAGAATCAATAGA
>WFMU01000051.1 GCA_015488935.1 Flavobacteriaceae bacterium
CATCTACAATTTTTTTACTCTTTTTATTATAATCACCAGAGATAATATAGTAGTAGGTATTATTTTTAATCTGAGGAATTTTTGTTTGTAACATTTCTCTAATATCCAAAGCGTAGCTAGGATTTAAATTAACATAAGCGTGAAATCCTGGATCTTTTTCGAGTAAAAAGTAATTGATAAAGTTTGCAGTAAGTGTATTACCAACAATAGTTTTAAATGGCGAAATTCGATAATTATCATCCATATAATCTAGCACTTCATTTCTAATAAAACGGTAGAATTGCGTTCCTTTTTTAGTTGGCATACTTGTAATTTTATCGTAGCTACAATCTGTGTATCTTTCTTTTTCTTGATTTTGGGCAATTCCTACAATAATTTGTTCAGGAGCTTTGTCTTTATTGGCAAAAAGTTTGGCATTGGCAACATATACATCAAATAAATATTCACTATCTAAAACAATGGTTAGTGGATATACTCTATCTCCATCTTTTTTATAGGATTTTGGAATGTGAATTTTTAAAATTCGAGAAGTTCCAAGTTCTGCAGAATCGAATATTTTTATTTCGCTTTTTTGTGAAAAAATAGTAATGCTAAAAAGGAACATTACTAAAGAAAATAGATATTTCATTATATTTCTATTGATTGTTAATTAAGTTTCGAAAATAGTAAATTTATAGTTAATGCTTCCTAAAATAGTATTTTTTTAACAAGAAATTAGAAACAATATTTTAAAATACAATTCTATTATAGAGCAAAATTTATATCTTTACAGCATTCAAATAGCTAAAATTATGCCAAAAATAAATTGGAAAACTGCAAAGGAATATCAAGATATCACTTATAAAAAATGTAATGGTGTAGCGCGTATTGCTTTTAATAGACCAAATGTACGAAATGCCTTTAGACCAAAAACAACAAGCGAACTATACGATGCTTTTTACGATGCTAATGAAGATACCAGCATTGGTGTAGTATTATTATCTGCCGAAGGACCATCTACCAAAGATGGTGTTTACTCGTTTTGTAGTGGTGGCGATCAAAAAGCAAGAGGTAAAGAAGGATATGTTGGCGAAGACGGCTACCATCGATTAAATATATTAGAAGTGCAGCGATTGATTCGATTTATGCCAAAGGCTGTAATTGCTGTTGTTCCGGGATGGGCCGTTGGCGGCGGACATAGTTTACACGTTGTTTGTGATTTGACTTTAGCATCTAAAGAACATGCCATTTTTAAACAAACCGATGCAGATGTTACTAGCTTTGATGGAGGTTATGGATCGGCATATTTGGCTAAAATGGTAGGGCAAAAAAGAGCTCGTGAAATTTTCTTTTTAGGAAGAAATTATTCCGCTCAAGAAGCGTATGAAATGGGAATGGTAAATGCTGTAATTCCACATAACAAATTAGAAGATACTGCCTACCAATGGGCACAAGAAATCTTAGAGAAATCGCCAATATCTATAAAAATGCTAAAATTTGCCATGAATCTAACAGATGATGGTATGGTTGGACAACAAGTTTTTGCTGGTGAAGCTACACGACTTGCTTATATGACCGAAGAAGCAAAAGAAGGAAGAAATGCTTTTTTAGAAAAACGCAAACCTAATTTTGAAAAAAAATGGATACCTTAATTGTGGATTTGTTAATTTGTTTCAAAAAATAACTAAAACTACTCAAATCTATATTAAATATGAAAATAATCTGTATCGGAAGAAATTATGCCAAACACATTAAAGAATTAGCAAACGAAAAACCCAATGAACCTGTTATTTTTCTGAAGCCAGACTCGGCAATATTACCAAAAAAAATGCCTTTTTTTATACCAGCATTTTCTAATGAGATACATTACGAAGTAGAAGTATTGGTAAAAATAAACCGTGTTGGTAAACATATTGCAGAAAAATTTGCACATAAATATTACGATGAAATAGGCTTAGGAATTGATTTTACAGATCGCGAATTACAAGCTAAGTTAAAAACAAAAGGATTGCCTTGGGAAAAAGCAAAAGCATTTGACGGAAGTGCTGTAATTGGAAAATTCTATCCAAAAGAAAAATTTGATTTGGAGAATTTATCGTTTCAATTAACGCATAATAATAAAGTGGTGCAAGATGGAAATACCAAAAATATGCTTTGGAAAATAGATGCGCTTATTGCTTATGTATCGCAATATTTTACCTTAAAAAAAGGGGATGTTATTTTTACAGGAACACCAGCAGGAGTAGGCTCTGTAAAAGAAAATGATATCTTGGTTGGAACTATAGAGCAAGATGAAGCTTTTGCAATTAAGATTAAATAATTTTACAAAAAATATAGATTAGGATTTTATTTTGTTTAAAGCCTCAATTCTATTTTTTACATCTAGTTTAAGGTATATATTTTTTAAATGGTATTTAACGGTGTTTTTAGAAATAAATATGTTTTCGCCAATTACAGCGTAAGACATTCCTTTATTTAAAAGATCTAAAATTTCTGTTTCTCTCTCTGTAAGTTCATATT
>WFMU01000052.1 GCA_015488935.1 Flavobacteriaceae bacterium
AAAAGTATGCTCTTACTTATAGAATTGATTCGAAAGGGGGAATCCGAAAAACCTAAATAGAGTAGGAAAAACTTAAATTTTTTATTATGAAGAAAAAAATATTATTATTGTTAATAGCAATATTTACTAGTATGTCCATGTTCTCTAACGGAAGCGTAAAAAGTGAAGATAATTCACCTTTACCTCCACTGTGGATTAAAAGTGTGAAGGTATCAGTTGTTTGTAATCCCGATGGAGGATACACTTATATTTATGATATTCGACTTTGCCAAATTCCATATAGTTCATTGGATAATTTTCATATTTATATTAGACCAGATTCAGGAAATTCATGGACTTATGGAGGAACAGCAACACAAGTAGGAAATGATGATTATCATTTTATGCTTACTATGAATTCGCCAACTGCTTTAAATCCTCAAACTTGGGTTATGCATCCTTCGGAGTATTATTACGATCCTTCGGTAGTACAATTAGGAGTAGGTTTAGAACAATGTGGAGGATATAAAACTTTTACAATTCCTCAAGCACCAGATTGTAATCCAGTATGTGATTTACCAGCACCAATCAACGTACATGTACATTATTTATCTTCGGGAACTTTGTTACATTGGAATCCAGTGTCTGGAGCAACAGGTTATATTATAAGTGCTTCTAAAGTTTGGAATAAGTCATGTAGTTGTAGATATCCTATATCTATAGCACCAATAGTAACTACAAATAGCTATGCTTGGTTACCATCTACTTTAAATTGTTTTATGGTACATGTAACCGCAGTTTGTGCTAACGGTTCTAAATCTCCAGATTCAGATGATGTCTGTGTAGGAGGAAGAAGAATTCCAAGACTTGATACATCTACTGCAAAACAGCTTAGAGAAGTATCCATCACGCCAAATCCAACCAAAGGAGAAATGACATTTAGTATCACGGCAAATGTAGATACTGAAGTTAAAGTGGAAATGTTAGATACGTATGGTACACTAATTAAATCTTTTGTACAAAAAGTAATTTCAGATAAGGCAAGTACAATCTCTTGGGATGGTTCTAATCTTAAAAAAGGAATTTATTTTGTTAACTTTAGTACCAAAGAAGAAACAATTCACAAACAAGTAATTGTAAAATAGTAAATTCAACAAAAAACTCGGTATATTAGTATGCCGAGTTTTAATTTAAAAGCCTAAACCTTTAACCCAATAAAACGAATATCATGAAAAAATTACATTTTTTATTACTAGTAGTATTTATTACCCTATTAGCAACAAGTTGCGAAAATGAACCGTTAATTATTGATAAAAATGAAGAAGCATTACAATCAGAAATAAAAAGAACGGCTATGGATTCATATCCATCTAACCAGATGATAATTCAGTATAGTGAAACAATTACAGAAGCAGAAAAAGAAAATTTAAGAAACCAATATGATGTTGTAAGCTATAAAAGATGTGAGTGTGCTGATCCGACATTAGAATTATGGATATTCTCAGCAAATAACAATGGAAGATCTGGAGGTGGAGTTACCATAGAAGAGAAGGTCGTAGGTGCAAAAGAAGAATCTGACTTAGAAGGTGTAGATTTTAATCTGAATATTAACAGAATAGGTAGAGGTTTACATACTTCATTTGGAACACCAGATGTAAATGCAGCAATGTCAAAAATAGTTGCAAGCAATCAAAATGTTACCATTGCAGTACTAGATACTGGAGTAGATTATAATTATTTTGGTTTTACAAATCCATTTTTATACAACAATCAAAATACTTGTGGAGATAAAATGGTAGATTATTACGGTTGGGATTTTGTAAATAATGACAACGACCCTTTTGATGATTATGGACATGGTACCATTGTTACAAGTTTAATTTTTAATAAATTAAATAGTCAAAATATTAATTTTCAAATTTTACCAGTAAAAGTATTTGACCAAAATGGAAAAGGAAATTTGTTTGATTTGTTATGCGGTTTTAAATATGCCGTTAAAAATACCGATGTAAATATCATAAATATGAGTTTTGGTTGGTACGGTGCAAAATATGAATTGCTTAATAAGTTTATTGCAGAATCAGAGCAAGATGTATTAATAATGGCATCGGCAGGGAATAAAGGAGTTAATACAGATACAAATGCCCATTATCCATCGGTTTTTAGTGCAGAAAACATACTATCTATTGCAGCATTGGGAGAAAAAAGGAGAGGAAATACGTCTGCCATTGGTTTAGCAGGATTTTCTAATTTTGGTAACGTTACAGTAGATATTGCTGCTAAAGGAGAAAATATACCTTTTTATGTAGATGCCGATAATTACGTACCAGTAAATGGAACTTCATTTTCAACAGCATTTGCATCTGCATTAGGAGGTACAACTTATATACCTAATATTAGTATTGAACAGCACAAGGCTCTAGTTATTAATAGTACAATACAAAATGGAGGCTTGTATCAAATAAAATATGCATCTTATATACCAAATTGATTAGTTTATATTGTAAGGTTTAGGTGTTTTTCAATTAAACTATTTTCAGGAGAGGAGTTTTATACTCCTCTTTTTTTGTATATTTATAAAAAATATGTTCGTAATGAGGGAAAAAATAGGGCTAATCATTTTTTTTGTTATAGTACAGTTTTCTTATGCTCAAAAATCGAGATTAATTCTCTACGATTCTATTATAAATACAACGATTTCTAATACAGAAAAATGCAAAAAAATCGAATCTTTTTTTAAAGAAAACAAAGAGACATCAAGCGATGTTCTGCAAATGTATTTCTATTTTTCAAAATGGAATTGGATGCAGAATAAAGATAAAAATAGAGCTAAAAAATATGCAAAAAAAATTATTAGTATCTATGCTAAACAAAAATTAGGAAATGATGAATTTCTGAAAAAAGTATTATTTAATTTAAGTTTATACTATTATAAATC
>WFMU01000053.1 GCA_015488935.1 Flavobacteriaceae bacterium
GACTTTATAGATTTCGCTAAAAATTGAAAAAGAAAGTGTACAAAATCAACGGAAAAAGGTTGGTTATAAAAAATAATACACAAAAGAAATATTTCTTTTCTTACAATATTACAATATTTTAATAATTTCATAAAAAAACCAAACGGTAGAATTTCTACGTAACTTTGTGTATCTCTATGAAACAATTATCTTTGTCAAACAATCCAAATAAATGATAAACAAAACTACCATAGACCAAGTATTTGAAACCGCTCGTGTAGAAGAGGTTATTGGTGAGTTTGTACATTTAAAAAAAGCAGGAAGTAACTTTAAAGGATTAAGTCCGTTTGTAGATGAAAAAACGCCATCCTTTATGGTATCGCCAGTAAAACAAATTTGGAAGGATTTTAGTACTGGAAAAGGAGGAAATGTCATTTCTTTTTTAATGGAGCATGAGCATTACTCGTATCCAGAAGCAATACGGTATTTGGCAAAAAAATACAATATTGAAATTGAAGAAACCGAACAAACCGACGAGCAAAAACAACAACAATCGGCAAGAGAAAGTATGTATTTGGTATCGGAATATGCCAAAAATTATTTTCATAAAGTCTTATTAGAAAATCCAACAGGAAAAGCCATTGGATATGCTTATTTTAAAGAGAGAGGATTTACCGATGAAACCATCAAAAAATTTGAATTAGGATATGCTTTAGACGAATGGTCTGCCTTTACAGACGAAGCCTTAAGAAACAAATACAGTCTGGAATTTTTAGAAAAAACGGGATTAACCATTGTAAAGGAAACCAAGCAGTTTGACCGATTTAAAGGGCGTGTCTTATTTCCAATACACTCCATGTCTGGACGTGTATTAGGTTTTGGAGGACGAATATTAAAAACAGATAAAAAAGCTGCAAAATACCTCAATTCACCAGAAAGTGAAATCTACCATAAAAGTAAAATTTTATACGGAATTTACCATGCAAAACAAGCCATTGCCAAAGAAGATAATTGCTATTTAGTAGAAGGATATACAGATGTTATTTCGTTTGACCAAAATGGTGTACATAACACAGTAGCATCATCAGGAACAGCACTAACAGCAGACCAAATACGATTGGTAAGTAGATTAACGAATAACATAACCGTACTTTTTGATGGTGATGCAGCAGGAATTAGAGCCTCTATTCGAGGAATAGATTTAATCTTGGAGCAAGGTATGAATGTAAAGGTTGTAGCATTTCCAGATGGAGAAGATCCAGATAGTTTTGCCAAAAGCGTTACAACCGAAGAATTAAAAGCTTTTTTAACTGAAAATGCACAGGATTTTATACAATTTAAAGTTTCATTACTATTAAAAGATGCAGCAAACGATCCAGTAAAAAAAGCAGGACTAATCCGAGAAATTGTACAGAGTATCGCAAAAATACCAAGTGCCATTCAGCGAGAAGTATATGTGCAAGAATGTGCAACTATTATGCAAATATCGGAAAAAGTATTGTTTGGAGAATTGGCACAAATACGAAATAAAAATGAGCGTGATGAAGGGAAAAGACCACAAACGAAACCCTTAGAAATAGTAAAAGAACAGCCAAAACTAGTTAAAGTAAATCAGCTAAATATTTTAGAAAGGCACATCATAGAAATATTACTACTCTACGGAAATAAAAAAACCGAATTTATAGACTATGTAGATGAAGAAAATGAAGAAGGTGAATTTAAAGTGGTAAAAAAAGTATTTTCAAATACCGTTTCCAAAGAAATATTTTTACATCTACAAGACGATGAAATCGAATTTACAAACGATATATTTAAAACAATATATGCAGAAATAATACCACAGTTAAATCAAGACGAACGAATTTCTATAGAGCAATTAATAAATCATGAAAATCCAAATATAAGTATGACCGTAAGTGATTTACTAATGAACGATGAACGTTATATATTGAGCGATTGGGAAAGCAAACACATCATGGTAAAAACCAAAGAAAAGCAATTATCTAAGCTGGTAATGGATGCTGTATATAATATTAGACGTGTTTTAATTGAACAAAAAATAGAAGAAATAAAAAATAATATTTTAAATTCAGAAGACCGTCATTCGGATTTAGAATTGGTAAAAAATTATACCGATTTAAAAAAATTGCTTTTTGATAAACTAGCACGTGTAGTTTAAAAAACGAAATATCCCAACAATATTTTATCAAATTAAGATAACTATTTAAAAATGTTACTTACATTTGAATTTTATAAAAGTAGAAAATTTATGAAAGCCCGAAGTTTAGGTATATTTTTAAGAGTTATCGTATTGTCTGTTGTATCTATATTACTATATATCAATTCCAAAAAAACAAAAAAAATAAAACAACAATTACAAACTTTTACTTTTTCTGAATTTGATTCTTTTTTCGAAAAATTTATACAACACAAATTCGAAATTGATTACATAGGTTTACAGATTAATGCAAAAAATCATTTATATTTTGTAAATATTAAAAATAAAATTAATATTGAATTTGAAATTCTTGAAAAACAACAAATAGCATTGGCCCAGAAATTAGAAGATTATGCTACAAAAAGAAATTTTAAAATACTAAAAACTTCATACGGAAACAAAACAAATTATGATAATACAATAGACGCACCTGTTTATCAAATTTTATGTAAATTAAATGCTAAAAATGCCAGTATTATTGCCGAAGAAATTCTCCGAAATGTATTTAATTGTAACGAAACAACTTCATTTAAAATAGTAAACTAAATAGTTTAAAAAAAATAAAACTATATCGTTGTAAATAAGTAGTTTTGCGCCCTAACTAAAAAATATACGAAATGGATTCTATTTTTAAACCAAAACTATTTAGTTTATTAAAAGCAGGTATCTCTAAAAAACAACTATCTTCAGATATATTATCTGGAATTGTTGTTGGAATTATAGCACTTCCTTTGGCTATTGCATTTGCAGTTGCATCTGGAGTTTCTCCAGAAAAAGGAATAATAACTGCCATTATTGCTGGATTTTTAATTTCATTTTTTGGAGGAAGTAGAGTACAAATTGGAGGTCCAACTGGTGCTTTTATTGTAATTGTTTATGGAATTTTAGAAAAATATGGTATCGAAGGTTTACTAATTTCTACTATATTATC
>WFMU01000054.1 GCA_015488935.1 Flavobacteriaceae bacterium
GTGTAAATACTATTTTATTATTTATTACGTTTGATAACAACTCTTGTTTATTACCAAATGAAAAACAAATATCAACCAACATACTACGAACCTAAAGAAGAAAAATTAAATGTAATTACACATGCAATAGGTTTAGTTTTAAGTGTTTTGGGATTATTTTTCTTAATAATAAAAGCAAGTGTTTATGGTACTGTTTGGCATTTGGTTAGTTTTAGTATTTATGGTGTGAGTTTATTTGTATTATACACAGCATCTACATTATATCATAATTCACAAGAAATAAAATTAAGAACCAAGTTAAATATTTTCGACCATGCATCTATATACCTACTTATTGCAGGAACTTATACACCGTTTACATTAGTTACATTAAATGGAAAAATTGGTTGGTGGATTTTTGGAATTACATGGTTTATTGCAATAACTGGTGTAATATTAAAATTATTTTTTACTGGAAAATATGATAGACTTTCTACAATAATGTATGTTTTAATGGGTTGGATTATTGTTCTTGTTATAAAACCTTTAATACAAAATTTACCAATAGAAGGAATTTTTTGGCTCTTTGCAGGAGGAATTTCTTATACTTTAGGTGCTGTTTTATATAGTATTAATAAACTTAAATACAATCATGCTATATTTCATCTATTTGTATTATTAGGCAGTATTTGTCATTTTATCTCTATCTATTTTTACGTATTAACAAAATAAATGATACCTTTATACTTTAAATTAATAGCAGAAAATGATTTTAACTACATCCAATTCTATTGAAGGATTTAAAATAGCAGATTATCTAGGTATTGTAACGGGAGTTTCTTCTAAAAAACAATCTGTTTTTAAAGATAATTTAAACGATAGTATTAATGCATCTAAAGAAGAAGCATTTCAACAATTACAAAAAAATGCAGCAAAACTAAAAGCAAATGCCGTTATTGGAATAAATGTAGATATTGAGTTCTTAGAACAACGTTATAAGACAATTGTTTCTGTTACAGGAACAGCTGTAAAAGTTATTTAATACGTTTTGTTTCTCTTATTTTAGAAATAAATATTAAATTTGTAACCTAAATACATGTAAAATGATAGCACAAAATATATTTTTAGGAGTGATTGGTCCACCACAAATAATACTAATTGTTGTATTGGCATTATTATTATTTGGAGGAAAAAAAATACCAGAATTAATGCGTGGATTAGGTTCGGGTATAAAAGAATTTAAAGAAGCTTCTAAAGATGATGATGATAAAAAAATAGAGGATAAGAAATAAATAACTTTTTTAGAAACTATTTTTAAGTTATTAAACCAAATAAAAAACCTACAAGATAATGTTCTTGTAGGTTTTTTTGTTCTAGAAAACTAAAATTTTTAACTATTTGATTTTTTCTTTTTATCCGAAGATTCGTTAATTTTATTTGCAGCAACTAAGCTAGTAACCATATCATTAAGCATAGAACTAGCAGCATTTGGATTGTTTGGTAATAATATTAAATTAGAGTTGGTATCTGCTCCAATACTTTGTAATGTATCGTAATGTTGTGTAATTACAATTAAAGCAGATGCTTCTTGCGAATTAATACCAGCTCTATTTAACACATCTACAGATTCTTCTAAACCACGAGCAATTTCTCTACGTTGGTCTGCAATACCTTTACCTTGTAAACGTTTACTTTCTGCTTCTGCTTTAGCACGTTCTACAATTAAAATACGTTGTGCATCTCCTTCGTGTTGCGCTGCAACTTTTTCACGTTCTGCTGCATTAATACGATTCATGGCAATTTTTACATTTTCATCAGGATCTATATCTGTTACTAGTGCTTTAATAATATCGTAACCATAGTTAAGCATGGCTTCTTTTAAATCGCGCTGAATAGCTAATGCAATTTCTTCTTTCTTTTCAAAAACATCATCTAAAATCATTTTTGGAACTTCGGCACGAACAACATCAAAAATAAAAGCGGTAATTTGTTCGTGAGGATTTTGTAGTTTATAAAATGCATCATAAACATGGTTTCGTTGTACTAAAAATTGTACCGATATTTTTAAATGTACAAATACATCATCTTTGGTTTTAGTTTCTACAATAACATCTAATTGTTGAATTTTAAGACTTATTCTTCCAGCAATTTTATCGATAACTGGAATTTTTAAATTAAGTCCTGCTTGACGAATACTTTGGAATTTTCCAAAGCGTTCAATAATAACAGAGGTTTGTTGTTTAACAATAAATAATCCCGAAAGAATAATAAAT
>WFMU01000055.1 GCA_015488935.1 Flavobacteriaceae bacterium
GTTTATGCAGAGCACAGCGAAGTAAGTCTCTCCACTCGTACTTAAATAGTTAGCCGAAGTTTTTGCTTCGGATTTTTTTTGCAGGTACAACATAGGTATAAAAAATGATTATTTTATACCAATTGCAAAGCAAAACACGCTATATAAATCATTTATATTTCCCTTTTTCTTTGTTATAAATTATTCCCATAAACATAGCAATACAAAGAATTTATGCCTCAAAAAAGAAAAATATATTCTAATTTATTTATAACGTATTTTACTTCTCAATTGGTATTATTGCTTTTTTATAAGCAATATACTTTTAGGTTTTTTGCTTTTTCTTTTTTGCAGCAGGAAATAATACATTATTTAATATTAAACGATAACCCGGAGAATTTGGATGTAAGTCTAATTCTGTTTTTGGATCTCCTACTCTATGTTGATAATCTTCTGGATCGTGACCACCATAAAAAGTAAACATTCCTTTACCAATTACACCATGAATGTATCTTGCTTCTCCATTTGCTTTTACTTCGCCCATCACCAATACGTTTGATTTTATCGTTTTTCTATCAAAAGAAGTGGTTTGTCCCATAAATCCTTTTATTAATGTGGTATGATTTTGTGTAAGCATGGTTGGTATTGGATCCCATTTTGCAGAATATTCCATTAATGAAAAATAGTCTAATGTTTTAGGTATTTTACGTTTTCTTGTCATATCTATAGAAGAAAATTCGTAAGTCATCGGATCTCTAATTAAGGTATAATCTTTAAATGCAAAAGTTTTATTAAAGTCAATTTTAGATTGGTAGTTTGCATCGGAGCCATCGCCATCAAACATGGGTTCGCAAATATCTACACCTTGTGCAGAGAGTGCAATATCAAAACTTTCTGTTGCACTACACATAGCAAACATAAATCCTCCACCAATTACAAAATCTCTTATTTTTAAAGCTACTGCCAATTTCTCTTGCGAAACTTTTTTATAGCCTAATTTTTTTGCTAAAGTTTCTGCGTATTGTTTTGCTTCAATATACCAAGGAGCTCTTCGGTATGCACCGTAAAACTTACCGTATTGTCCTGTAAAATCTTCGTGATGTAAGTGTAACCATTCGTATTTTATTAATCCATCATGCAATACTTCTTCATCGTAAACTACGTCATAAGGAATTTCGGCATAATTTAAAACCATGGTAACAGCATCATCCCAAGGCATTTTATCTTTTGGAGAATAAACTGCAATTTTAGGTGCTTTTTCTAATAAAACTGCGTCCATATTTTTCGATGGACTACTTATTTCTTCTAATATACTTACTGCTTCTGCATCGGAAAGCACCTCGTAAGTAACGCCTCTAATGGTACATTCTTTTCTAAAAATTTCGGTGTCTTCTAATAAAAATGAGCCTCCTCTATAATTTAATAGCCATTTTACTTTATTTCCTCTTTCAAGAGAAAAATAAGTTATTCCATAGGCTTTTAAATGGTTTTTTTGAGAAACATCATCCATAGGTATTAAAAGGAACGATGCAAAACTAACTTTGCTAATAAACAGTACAAAAAATATGAATAGTTGCTTTTTCATGTAAGATTTTAATAGATTGTAAATGTAGCAATTTTTATACCAATTAATAAAATCTAAATGATATAATTCGTTTAAAACGGTACATCATCATCACCAAAAGCGTCTGCTGCGCTTGGTAAAGTGGTTGTATCTAAACCAGAATTCATTTTAGAAACATATTCATTATCAAAATTAGTATCTTCTAAATCAGAGAATTGCGCTAAATGACCTGTAAATTTTAATCGAATATTTTCTAAACCACCATTACGATGTTTTGCAATAATTATTTCACCTTGTCCTTCGCATGGTGTATGCTCATCATCGTCCCATTCTGTTTGTCCGTAGTATTCTGGTCTAAAAATAAACGATACAATATCTGCATCTTGCTCAATTGCTCCAGATTCACGTAAATCGGATAATAAAGGTCTTTTACTTCCACCACGTGTTTCTACGGCACGTGATAATTGGGATAAGGCGATTACTGGAATATCCAATTCTTTTGCCAAGGCTTTTAAGTTTCTGGAAATCATGGAAATTTCTTGTTCTCGATTTCCACCACCTTTTGAATTTCCTGCGGTCATTAATTGCAAATAGTCAATAATTACAATTTTAATTCCGTGTTGCGATGCTAAACGTCTTGCTTTAGCACGTAAATCAAAAATGGATAAGGATGGTGTATCATCTATAAATATTGGTGCATCGGATAATTTTTTAACTTTTACGTTGAGTTGTTCCCACTCGTGTGGTTCTAAATCTCCTTTTTTTAGTTTCCCTGAAGAAATTCCAGTTTCACTAGAAATCATTCTGGTAATTAGCTGTACAGACGACATTTCTAAAGAAAATATAGCAACCGGAATATCAAAATCGATTGCCATATTTTTTGCCATCGACATTACAAATGCTGTTTTTCCCATACCAGGTCTTGCTGCCAGAATAATTAAATCGGAAGCCTGCCATCCAGAAGTTAAACTATCTAATTTTGTAAATCCACTAGGAATACCGCTCATTCCTTCGGTATTGGATATATCTTGTATTTTTTTTAATGCTTGTGCAACTAATCCAGCTGCAGCTTCGGTACTTTTCTTTAAACTTCCTTGCGAGACTTCAAATAATTTTGCTTCGGCAGAGTCTAATAAATCAAATACATCGGTAGTTTCGTCATAGGCTTCATTAATAATTTCGTTAGAAATTCCGATTAGTTTTCTTTGAATATATTTTTGTAAAACAATACGTGCATGGAACTCAATATGTGCAGATGAAGATACTTTTTGAGTTAGATTTATAAGATATACTTCGCCACCTGCAGCTTGTAAATTACCGTCTTTTGTTAACCTATCCGAAACTGTTAATAAGTCAATTGGTTGGGAATCTTTAAATAATCCATAAATTGCATTATATATGTATTGATGTTCTGGTTTATAAAATGTATCTTTACTCAACACATCAATTACATCATCTACTCCTTTTTTATCAATCATCATTGCACCAAGTACAGCCATTTCTAAATCAATAGCTTGTGGTGGTAATTTCCCTTTTTCAAGTGAAATTAACATTCCTTTTTTCGATTTATTTGTAGTAAATTGTTTTGATTGCTCCATACTACAAAAATACTTTTTAATTTGAATTTAACTTATTGTTTGTTTACAAATATTGTTAACAACTTTGTTCATAAA
>WFMU01000056.1 GCA_015488935.1 Flavobacteriaceae bacterium
AAACTACCTTTTTACAACAACCTGTTATTTAATAAAGAAACAGGAACAATTCGTACAGCAATTTATATTAGAAAAGATATTGTAAATACAAAAAAACGTATTGAGTTTATCCATAAAAAATTAATTCCAGCAATAGAAAAATTTAGTAAAAACAATAATATTAAAGTTTATACTTCTGGAATGCCATACATAAGAACCCTAAACTCTGCAAGTATAACAGGTGAAATGAGTCTTTTTGTTTTTTTAGCATTAGGTACAACAGCTTTAATATTCTTTTTCTTTTTTCGCTCGTTTAGAGCAACTTTTATAACACTAATAGTAGTTAGCATTGGTGTTGTTTGGGCTTTCGGAATTATGGGTTGGCTACACTACGAAGTATCTATATTAACAGCATTAATACCTCCTTTAATCATTGTAATTGGTGTGCCAAATGCTATCTTTTTAATACATAAATACCAACAAGAAATAAAAAATCACAAAAATAAAGGAAGAGCTTTACAACGAGTTATTTCAAAAATTGGGAATGCAACTTTAATGACAAACTTAACTACAGCAAGTGGTTTTGCAACCTTTATTTTTACAAAAAGTGCCATGTTAAATGAATTTGGAATTGTAGCATCCATCAATATAATGGCAATATTTGTACTCTCCTTATTAATTATACCAATAATGTACAGCTTTTTGCCAATACCAAAAGAAAAGCATCTAAAACATTTAGAAAAACGTTGGATTAATAACATTATTAAGTGGATGATAAATGTAATTAGGCACAAAAGAATTGCCATTTACATAACTGCTTTTACTCTTATAATTGTAAGCATTATTGGTGTTTATATGATACGTGTTTCTGGTAGTTTAATCGAAGATATGCCTAAAGGAAAAGAATTTTATAAAGATATTAAATTTTTTGAAAAAGAATTTGGAGGTATTATGCCATTAGAAATATTAATAGATACCAAAAAGCCAAAAGGCGTATTAAAACTATCTACATTAAAACGGATGAGTAAAATTGAAGAAGTAATTGATGAAGTTCCAGAATTATCGCCAATGCTTTCGGTATTAAATTTAGTAAAATACTCCAAACAAGCATTTTATAATGGAAATCCAAAATATTATCAATTGCCAACTTCGCAAGAAAAAAACTTTATACTTCGCTATACAAAAAACTCCAAAACAAATGCAGACATGCTTAAAAGTTTTGTAGATTCTACAGGTCGCTATACCAGAATGACCACCTATATGAAAGATATTGGTACCGATAAAATGGATAGAATTGAAGAACGATTGGCAGCTAAAATAAAAAAGTATTTTCCAAAAAAACATTTTAAAATTACACTTACAGGTAAAGCACTTGTTTTCTTAAAAGGAACCAACTATTTGGTAAATAATTTAGCGGTTTCTTTAGGTCTTGCCATCTTATTAATATCGTTATTTATGGCGTGGATGTTCCGCTCCTTTAAGATGATTTTAATATCGCTAATTCCAAATATTTTACCTTTACTATTTACAGCAGGATTAATGGGTTATTTGGGTGTACCTATAAAACCATCTACCATCTTAGTCTTTAGTATTGCATTTGGAATTTCTGTAGATGATACCATACACTTTTTAGCAAAATACCGACAAGAATTACAGGCTAACAACTGGAAAGTACGTAAATCTGTATATGCCGCTTTACGCGAAACAGGCGTAAGTATGTTTTATACTTCTATTGTTCTTTTCTTTGGTTTCTTAATATTTATGTTCTCTAGTTTTGGTGGTACCATTGCACTTGGTGGTTTGGTATCTATAACCCTTTTATTTGCCATGGTTTCTAATTTGTTATTATTACCTGCACTATTACTTTCGTTTGAAAGACGTATTGCAAACAAAAAAACATTTAAAAAACCTGCTATAGAAATTATACCAGAAGAAGAAGATTAATTAATTTGCTTTCTGTTAAGATAAAATTTTAAATTTAACAAAGAATAGGAATTTTTTTCAAGCAAAAATAGAAGGTAATAATCGTTGTGATTACATCTGTTTTTAAAAACCAAAAAACCAAAAAACCAAAAATAC
>WFMU01000057.1 GCA_015488935.1 Flavobacteriaceae bacterium
ATAGGAGCAACAACATCTAAAAATTTTACAGGATGTGCCGTTTCTAAAAATACACCAATTTGTTTGTTGGTCAATTGCATTTTTTGAAGTCCTAAATAACCAACGGCGCCATGTGGGTCGGTAATATACTTGGTATTATTATAGATTTTTTTAATAATTTCGCGCGTTTCATAATCCGAAAAACGAAACGAAACCAAATGTTTTTTAAGCGTTCTAAAACTGTTGTTAAAAATAGCTTTAATACGAATAAAATTACTTGGATTTCCAACATCCATAGCATTAGAAATTGTTTGTACAGATTGTTTTGGATGGTATTCGCCAGTTTCTAAATACGAGGCTACAACATCATTGGCATTGGTAGCAGCAATCATGGTTTTAATAGGCATTCCTAGTTTTTGTGCCATAAAACCAGCACAAATATTTCCAAAGTTTCCACTCGGAACAGAAAAAACAATTTCTTTATTTTGTTTTTTTAATTCTTTATAAGCAAAAGCAAAGTAAAACATTTGAGGTAACCAACGAGCAACATTGATAGAATTGGCAGAAGTTAGCTGTATTTTTTTGGTAATATCGGTATCTAAAAAGGCAGTTTTTACCATATCCTGACAATCGTCAAAGACACCATCCACTTCTAAAGCGGTAATATTTTTACCAAGTGTGGTCAGTTGTTTTTCTTGAATATTGCTTACTTTTCCTTTCGGATATAAAATAACAACATTAACACCAGCAACATCTAAAAAGCCATTGGCAACGGCACCACCAGTATCGCCAGAAGTGGCAACCAAAACCGTAACGTTATTTTTAATATTAAAATGTTGTAGACAGCGCGCCATAAAACGAGCACCAACATCTTTAAAAGCCATGGTTGGTCCATGAAAAAGTTCTAACGTATAGATGTTTTCTTCTATAGGAACCACAGGAAAATCAAAACTTAAAGTTTCTGCAATAATTTGTTTTAAATCTTCCATTTTAATATGATCTACAAATTGTGCTATCAATTTAAAAGCAATTTCATTATTGGAAAAATCGGTAATATTATTCCAAAACGATTTGTCTAAAGCTTTAATTTCTTTTGGGAAAAATAATCCTTTATCTGATGCAATACCTTGAATTACGGCATCTTTAAAACTTGCCCTTATCTTATTATTATGTAAACTGTAAAACTCCATTTTAATTTTTTCCTTTTAATAGTTTTAACTTTCCCCTTTTAAGTTGCTTGTTAATGCGTATTTGTTTATTTGTTTCGAAAAATAATTCTAAATTTCTATTGCATAACCATTATGTATATTTAGGTTGCATTATTTTAATTCCTTCGGAATTTACTTTGGTGATAAAAATATGGAAATTGATTGAAGTAGTACCATAGAAAGTATTAATTTTTTCGGTAACATTTATTGCAGATTTTTCTCCTTTACAAATAGAGAAGATAGCAGGTCCAGAACCAGAAATACCACAACCAAGACTCCCAGCTTCCAAAGAAATTAGTTTTACTTGATTAAAATCTGGAATTAATTTAGAGCGATATGGCTCAACAATTACATCTTCAAGTGATTCCGAAAATAAATCGTAATCCTTTTCGTAAAGCGCACTTATAAGACTACCAACATTTGCCCATTGTTTAACAGCAGCTGTTAGTGGAATTTCTTTAGGTAATATATTTCGTGCATCGGCAGTTTTAATTTCAATTTGTGGATGTAAAATCACTACAAATAAATCGTTAAGTGTAGGTAGTGAAAGCACTTTTAATGGGTTAGTAGATTTTACCAAAGTAAAGCCACCTAAAATTGCAGGTGCAACATTATCTGCAATAGGTGCACCACAAGCAACACGTTCTCCTTCCATAGCAAACGCGATAAGCTGCATTTTACTAAAAGGTCTTCCAAGTAATTCATTAATAGCAAAAACAGAACCAGCAGCACTAGATGCACTACTGCCAATACCACTGCCAGGATGTACCTTTTTTACGATTTCAATTTCAAAGCCAAAATCAATATCTATTTTTTTTAATAAGGCTAGGGCAGAAGCACCAGCTGCATTTTTAGTAGCATCTAATGGCAAATCAAAACCCTTCATTTTGGCAATTTTAATTCCTTTTGCAGCAATTTTTGTAACGGTAATTTCATCGCCAATATGTGCTAAACACATTCCGAGTACATCGTAACCACAAGATAAATTAGCAACAGTTGCTGGAGAAAAAACAGTTATTTTTTGCATGAAGTACTTGTAAGGATTAATATTATTTTGCGATAAAAATAATTAAAATTTCTATATTAGCAACTTATTTACTAAATATGCGAAAATTATTACTATTAGGAGCCTTATTTAGCTTACTTTTTGTTCGTGCACAAGAACATGCTTGGGTTTATTTTACCGATAAACCAAATGCAGATACCTATATGGCTTCTCCACTTACTATGTTGTCTCAAAGAGCATTAGATAGGAGGGCAGTACAGCATATTTTATTAGATATTAAAGATGTACCAATTGCAAATACATACATCAATCAGATTAATGCGATAAATGGCATAGAAGTAAAAGCAAAATCCAAATGGTTAAATGCAGTACATGTTATTGGAACGGAAGAAGCCATAACAAATTTAGAGAATTTGGCAATAGTACATCATGTAGAATTTGCAGCCAATGCATTAAATAATAAAAAACCAAATGTACAAAAATCAAAGTTTGAAACTTTAGAAGATTACAATTATGGTAACTCTTTAAATCAAGTACAGCAGATTGGGGTAGATTTCTTACATCAAAAAGATTTTACAGGCTCTGGAATGCAAATTGCTATTTTAGATGCAGGTTTTCCGAATGTAGATAATTTTAGTGCATTTGAGCGTTTGCGCGATAACAATCAGTTGCTTGGAGGATATAATTTTGTAGATAGAGATACCAATATTTATCAGCATAATAATCATGGAACCTCTGTTTTATCTACCATGGCTGGATTTGTAGATGGCGAGTTGGTTGGTACAGCACCAGATGCAAAATTTTATTTGTTTATTACCGAAGATGTAAGTAGCGAAACACCATTAGAAGAGAGTTTGTGGGTAGAAGCAGCAGAAAAAGCAGATAGTTTGGGTGTAAATATTATAAACTCATCTTTGGGTTATCGCGATTTTGATGAAGAAAAATATAACCATACTTATGCAGATATGGATGGAAATACAACTTTTATTACTAGAGGAGCAAATGTAGCAGCAACACGAGGCATACTTGTTGTTGTTTCGGCAGGAAATAGTGGAAATAGTGCATCGTATAAATATATTGGTGCTCCAGCAGATGCTACAAATGTATTTACAATTGGTGCAGTTAATGCAAGTGGTGTGGTTACAAGTTTTAGTTCCTATGGTCCTGCTTTTGGCGGAAAAATTAAACCAGATGTCCTTGCTAAAGGTGGATTGGCTACTATAGTAAATAGTGCAGGAAATGTAAGTGTTGGAAATGGAACTTCTTTTTCATCGCCAATTATGGCAGGAGCAATTGCTAGTTTTTGGCAGGCATTTCCTTATAAAACAAATTTTGAAATTATGCAGTTGATTCGAGAATCTGCACATTTATTTACTACACCAACAGCACACGAAGGTTATGGTATTCCAAACTTTAAAAAAGCTTATGTAAATGCCACTTTTGGGAATTTTTCTTTGGATAATATGATTGTTTATCCAAATCCAGCAAACGATAAAGTTTATTATAATACACATAGTGATGTACATAATTTTACCATTTCGGTTTTTGATTTATTAGGACGAAAAGTATTGCAAGAGCATAAAAATTTAAGTACACCAATATATTTTTCTAATTTGCAATCTGGTGTTTATACGATTCGTTTTGAAACTTTAGATGGACGAACAAAAATGGTAAAAGTGATAAAACGTTAAAGAATTAGCAACAAAAATGAATAAGATAACAACTCTTTTTAATATAAAATATCCATTAATTCAAGCAGGAATGATTTGGGTTAGTGGTTATAAATTGGCAGCCGCAGTAAGTAATGCTGGAGGTCTCGGAATTATTGGCGCAGGTTCTATGTATCCAGAAGTATTGCAAGAACACATTAAAAAATGTAAAAAGGCAACAGACAAACCATTTGCGGTAAATGTGCCACTTTTTTATCCAGATTTAGAAACCATTATTAAGATTATTATTGATGAAGGTGTAAAAATTGTTTTTACTTCTGCAGGAAATCCAAAATTATGGACAAAACATTTACAAGCACACGGTATTACAGTAGTGCATGTGGTAAGTAGTGTAAAATTTGCATTAAAATCACAAGATGCAGGTGTTGATGCTATTGTTGCAGAAGGTTTTGAAGCAGGAGGACATAACGGAAAAGAAGAAACTACAACGTTTACTTTATTGCCAATGGTAAAAGCACAAATAAAAATACCACTGATTGCCGCAGGTGGAATTGCAACTGGGAATGCTATGTTAGCAGCCATGATTCTTGGGGCTGATGCCGTACAAATAGGAAGTCGTTTTGTAGCAAGTAAAGAATCTTCGGCTCATATTAATTTTAAAAAGGAAGTAGTAAAAGCTAAAGATGGTGATACGCTTTTAACCTTAAAGGAATTAATTCCAGCTAGACTATTAAAAAATAAATTTTTCTACGAAATAGAAGATTTGTATAAAAAACATGCAAGTGTTGAAAAAATTAAAGAATTTTTAGGCAGAGCTAGAGCAAAAAGAGGTATGTTTGAGGGCAATTTAGAAGATGGTGAATTAGAAATTGGTCAAATTGCTGGACTAATAAACGAGATAAAACCAGCTGCCGAAATTGTACATGAAATTATTAACAATTACAATAATGCAGTTATGCAAATTTCGGCATTAAAATTGTAAGAGATAGACGGAATAAATGAACTAAACCAAATGAAATTGAAAGAGATTGCCAAAACAAGAAAAATGTCTATACTGTACAAACAAATAATGAGTTTCGTATTTGTTGTCTTTACTACAGTTAGCTTTGCACAAAAATTAGAAAAAATTAAAGGAAATAAAAATGTAATTTCATCTGAAATTGCCTTAGATACCATTAAATCTTTAGAATTATATAAGGATATTGATTTAATTTTAAAGCGTGGAAATTCTAATAAATTAACTATATATGCAGATGAAAATCTACATGATGTTGTAGATGCAGATATTTACGAAGGAAAATTATCTCTGTCTCTTATACACAT
>WFMU01000058.1 GCA_015488935.1 Flavobacteriaceae bacterium
ATTTTAAACCTGCCATAACAGTTGTTATTATTTTAATACTAACTAGTATTTCATGTAGTACAACAGCAACAAAAATTAAGGAGAATACTACGAAACTAAAATTTGCAAAAGTTGTTTCAGTAACATTTTCTGGAAAAGAAAATAATTATACATTTAATGTTGGTATAGAAAGTCCAGATACTGGATGTGAGCAATATGCCAATTGGTGGGAAATAGTTTCAGAAAACCAAAAATTAATTTATAGAAGAATACTTGTACATAGTCATGTAAAAGAACAACCATTTGTACGTTCGGGAAGAAAAATAGGAATTACAAAAAATCAAACGGTAATTATAAGAGTCCACATGAATACAACTGGTTATGGTACAAAAGTATTTAAAGGTTCTATATTAAAAGGATTTACAGAATATAGCACAACAAAAAATTTTGCAGTTGCATTAGCTAAAGAAGCACCATTGCCAAAAGGATGTTTGTTTTAGTAAATACTAAATATTTACAGTAATTTTGCAACTTGTAAGAAGAAAACTGTTTACAACTAATATTAAAATTTTATCATGAAAATAACAAAAAATATGATTTCGAATATACTTTTTATTGGATTTATAATATTCCTGTTTACACCTTATGGAGCAGGAACTAGAGCAAAATTAATTCAAGGAGTTACCTATGTAAAGACCATGATTTTTTCACCATCAGCAGATAAAGTAGAAGATAGAGAAAAACTAACCAGTTTAGATGTGTCTTTAACAGGAATTTCAAATGCATCTGATATTAATCTAAAAGAATTAAAAGGAAAAATAATTTTTATCAATTATTGGGCTACATGGTGTCCACCATGTAGAGCAGAAATGCCATCTATACAAGCTTTGTATAACGATTATAAAGATAAAGTAGCATTTGTATTTCTTACTAGTGATAACAAAGTAAAAGTAGATAACTATTTTTTGGAAAATAAGTTTAGTTTACCAACTTACAATCTACAAACAAATACACCAGCACAAATAAGTACCAGAACATTGCCAACCACATTTATTATTGATAAAAAAGGAAATTTAGCAGCAAAAGAAACAGGAGCCTCCAATTGGAATAGCGGTGGTGTACGAAAAATGTTAGATAAGTTATTGGCAGAATAATTCATCTATTTTGTACAATTTTTTTGTTAAAACAGCTTAGAAGAAAATAAAACTATTTTACCTTAATACTCCATTGGTAGCAAAAAGAAGAAACTGTATCGCCATTTTCATTAACACCAGCCGAAGTTAAATTAAATGTTTGTCCCTCATTTGTAGTAATGGCTCTTTGGATTGCATCAGCAATTTCTTGACCATCTTTGCACGAAAAAGTAATTTTACCTGTAGCCTTTTTGTAAAAATTACCAGTTTGGTGTGTTACGAGCATGGAAATTTTTTTGCCACTTTTTTCAATATGTTTCATTACCAAAACGCCTGTTGTAAGCTCCGAAGCCATACCTTGTACAGCCCAATAAATAGACTTAAATGGATTTTGGTTTGCCCATTTGAATTTTACAGTAGCCTCTACTTCATTATTGGTAAGTTTACTTACTCTTATACCAGTAAAATAGGCAGCAGGTAATTTAAAGAATAAATATTTATTCATGCTTTTTACAGTAAATTTTGACATAAATTGGCTTGTTTATTATTAAAGTCAGCCAATTTACCGTAAATTTTTTACAACCACAAATGTTAAAGAAATGTTAAAATATAGTACTATGTAATGCATAGTACTATATAATTTATATATTTGTAGTGCGATTGAATAAAAAAGATATAAAAATGACCAATCAAAGCAAGAAAAGCACAATTTTATTTACCCATTTATCAGGTTTTGGTAGTTATGTATTTCCATTTGGAAGCATAATAATACCATTTCTTATAAGAGAAACTAAAAAAGACGAAAGCAAACAAATAGATACCGTAACCAAAGATGTAGTAAATTTTAATTTGAGTTTTATGTTATATACTATTATTTTAAAAATAAGTATTATTCCATTTTTTATAGGCACATTTTTTAATGGATTTACAAAAATAACTCATAATAACAACAGAAATTTTCATTTAGATTATAACCAAGAGCACTTCTATAGTATTGCTTCTATTTTGAGTATCATGGCAATAATAAAGGCAATATTAATAGTACAAGCAGCAGTAAAATCAAACAATAATGAAACCTATAAATATCCATTTGTAATAAAATTCATACAATAAAACCAACCCTTATGATACGTATAATAATAACAATATTACTAGGAGTATTAGAACTAATAAGCATATTATTCTAAGTAAAAGAACAAATATAAACTAGCAATGAAAAAACATTGCAAGAAAAATAACTAAATGAAGATAGAAAACACAAAAGCACAAATGCGGAAAGGAATTTTAGAATTCTGCATTCTCTCTATTTTGCAAAAAGGAGATGCATATACTTCAGAAATACTTTCGGTACTCAAAGATGCTAAATTATTAGTAGTAGAAGGTACAATTTATCCATTACTAACACGATTAAAAAATGCAGGACTATTAAGCTATCGTTGGGAAGAATCTACATCTGGACCACCAAGAAAATATTATGCATTAACAGAAACAGGAGAAATATTTTTAAAAGAGCTAACAACAACTTGGCAAAATTTAGCAACAGCAGTACAAGTAGTAACCAAAAAATCAAACTAAAATGAATAAGACAATAAATATAAACTTGGGAGGTGTATTCTTTCATATAGATGAAGAAGCTTATCAAAAACTAAAAAAATATTTAGATGCTATCAGACGCTCATTAAGCGACGATCCACAAGGAAAAGATGAAATATTAACAGATATCGAATCACGTATAGGTGAAATATTATCCGAAAAAATTAAAGATGTACGTCAAGTTGTAAATCAAAATGATATTGAAGATATTATTGCAGTAATGGGAAAACCCGAAGAATATGCAGGAGATGAAGGTATTTTTGAAGACGATACAACTTATAAAAATGCAAAAAATAAAAAAACAAAAAAACTCTTTAGAGATGGAAGTGATAAATTTTTAGGAGGTGTTGCATCTGGATTAGCACATTATTTTGGTGTCGATGTAATTTGGGTTCGTTTAGGATGGTTATTACTGTTAGTTGGTGGATTTAGTGTGATATTGTATCCAATTTTATGGATTTTATTGCCAGAAGCAAACACAACATCCGAAAAATTAGAAATGGAAGGAGAAGCGGTAAATATTTCAAACATAGAACGTAAAATAAAAGAAGAACTTAGCAATGCAAGTAAAATTGTAAAAGACGGTATTGAAGATGTTTCTGAACATTTAAAATCTGGAAATTATCAAAGTAGAGTAAGAACAGGTTTACAAGAAATAATTGATTTGTTTGCTCGTGTTTTTTCGGCAATATTTAAAGTAACAGGAAAATTTATAGGTATCTTATTAATTGTAATATCTGCAGCAACACTATTTGGTATTTTGGTTGGTGGTTTTTCTCTTGGTAGTATCGAATTTTTAGATTTGGGAGACGATATGGCTAGTTACCCTCCATTTTTTAATAACTCTAGATTGCCTCTATGGTTGCTCATAACTTTTAGTTTTATTGCAATTGCAGTGCCATTTATATTATTGTTTATGTTGGGATTAAAAATAATATCATCAAACGTAAAATCATTATCTAGACCAACAAATTTAACCTTATTAGGTATTTGGTTAGTTTCAATTATGGGAATTTCTTTTGCAGGAATAGAATATCAAGCACATGATGCAAACCAATATACCAAAGTAGAAAAGATAGCAATTAATACCCCAATTACAGATACACTAAATATTAAAATGTTGGCAAAAGATGATTTTGAATTAAAACGTTATTACGATAGCCAAACCGTTTACGAAAATGGAAAAGAAAAATTTTATAAAACAAATATTGGTTTAGATATCAGAGAAAGTAATACAAATGATACATATTTAAAAATTAAGAAAAAAGCCTATGCAATAACAAAAGCTAAAGCAGTAGAATATGCAAATAAAATGAACTACCATCTAGAAATTAAAGATGCTAATTTACTATTAAATGCTTATTTTATTTCGGAAATAGAAAATATATACAGACATCAAAAAATAAAAATGGTATTGTACATACCAAAAGGAAAAACAATTTATTTAGATAGAAGTACTAAAAACTTTTTAGATAATGTACAAGATATATACGATGAAGAAATGATAAAGCATTACTATAAAATGACTACAAAAGGCTTAAACTGCACCGATTGTAATTCTAAAAAAGAAAATGAAGAATTAATAGAAAATGACACAGAAAATAACGAATAAAGAATTTTTTTTAATGATTTGTGGTCAATAAATAGTTAAAAATAATAAATGATTAAAATATTAGAAATTATATTATTACTTTAGCATCTTTTAAAAACTACAACAATGAAAAAAACTATTTTCTCCCTAATAGTACTCAGTGTAATTACTACAATAACGTATGCACAGAACACACAAAAAGCAATAACAGCATTACAAAATAAAACACAAGCAAAAGTAATGCTAAATAACAGTTATGGAATTGCAGATTTTATTCAATTTCCAGCACAAAAAGCATTAAAAATTAAAGGCACAACACTCTCCAAAAAAGTAATTACTTTTTTAAATACCAATAAAGCAATTTTTAAATTAAAAGATGCCGTAAATGAATTTGTTTTTGAAACACCAAAAACAGATGTATATGGTCTTAAAACAGTCACAATAAAACAACAACATAACGGCGTAGAAGTATTTGACGGAAAATTGCGATTTCACTTTAATAGTAAAGAAGAACTAACCGCAGTAAACGGAAATTATATTCCGAATATAAAAATTAACACAACCACTACAATTACAAAAGAACAAGCCGAAGAAATAGCATTACAACTTGTAGAGAAACAAAAATTAACAAGTTCTCAAGAACCGTTAAAAGTAAAAAAAACAAATCTGTATGTATTTAACAAAGGACTATTACAAGATTTCTTAGGAGCAAATTATTTAGCGTATCAAATAGAAATTGCAAATGACCAAGATGTAAGAGAATTTATTTTTATAGATGCACATAACGGACAAAAAGTAACGCAATACACAGGTATGGCACACGCAATAAACAGAGTAGTATATGAAGTGAATAATGGAACCGTAGTTTGGCAAGAAGGCGATACTTTTCCAGGATCATTAACGATATGGCAACAAAATGAAGTAGTAACATCAGAACATGTATATAACTTCTTTAAAAACACATTCAATTATGTATCTTACGATAATGCAGATGCACAAATGAAAACAATAAATAATAATCCAAATATCTCTTGTCCAAATGCAAATTGGAATGGAACAACTGCAAATTATTGCGATGGAACAGCTGCCGATGATGTAGTTGCACATGAATGGAGTCACGCATATACACAACATACAAGTGGATTAATATACGCCTATCAATCTGGTGCGCTAAACGAATCTTTTTCAGATATTTGGGGAGAGACCATTGATTTGTTAAACGGCTATGAAGATGCAGGAGAAAACAATTCTCCAAGAGCATCTTGTGGTAGTTCTAATCGCTGGATGATTGGAGAAGATGCAAGTAGTTTTGGCGGTGCAATTAGAGATATGTGGAATCCAAACTGTAAAGGAGATCCAGGAAAATTAACAGACAATCAATATAGATGTGGAACAGGAGATTCTGGAGGTGTACATTTCAATTCAGGAATACCAAACCATGTCTATGCACTAATTGTTGATGGAGGAAACTATAATGGACAAACTATTTTTGGACTTGGCTTTGTTAAAGCAGCAAATATTTTTTGGAGAGCTCAAAGTCAATACTTAACCGCAACAAGTAACTTTAACGATTTTGCAAATGCATTAGAAGCAGCATGTACCGATTTAATAGGTGTAAATTTAAACGGATTATCAACAACAACTGTTGCAGCAGGACAATCTGGAGAAGTAATAACAACAACAGATTTAGCACAAGTAACCAAAGCAATTTTAGCTGTAGAACTAAGAGTAAAATTAACCGCTTGTAATTACGCACCATTATTAACACCAATAGCAGATTTGTGTGGCGCAGCTACAAACAATCCAATATTTGTAGAAACATGGGAAACTGGAATTGGAAACTGGACTGTATCACAAATACCTGTTAATGCTGGAACTTGGGAGCCAAGAGATTGGGAAATAGTAACTAACTTACCAGATAATAAACAAGGAAAAGCCATTTTTGCTGCCGACCCTATAATAGGCGATTGCTCTAGCGATTTAGAAAATGGAATAATGCGTTTGCAAAGTCCAGTAATAACATTGCCAAATTATACAACAGGAAGATTCGAACTAGCATTTACACATTATGTTGCAACAGAACCAACTTGGGATGGAGGAAATCTTAAAATAAGTATTAATGGTGGTGCTTGGGGATTAATACCAACTAACGCATTTATAGAAAATGCATACAATGGAACTTTACCAGCTTCCAATAACGATAACCCACTAAGCGGAGAAGCCGCATTTACAGGTAATGATGAAGGCTCAAATTCTGGAAGTTGGGGAACAAGTGTAATAAATTTATCATTAACTAGAGCAAGACCTAACGATACCATACAACTAAGATGGGAATTAGCTTCTGATGGCTGTAATGGCTCTATAGGATGGTATATAGACAATATTGTAGTTTATAATTGCGATTTTCAGGCATTAGCAACAGAAAATTTTGATATAAACAATGTGGTTACAATATATCCAAATCCATCAAATGGTATATTTACAATTTCCAATACAAATAATGCTAGATTAATAAAAGCCGAAGTTTACGATGTTACTGGACGTTTTATTAAAGCCATAAAACTTACAAATAGCCAAACTACAAATATAGACTTATCAAGTGCTGCATCTGGAATGTATTTTGTACATGTTGTAACAGAAAATACTAAAGGAATAATTAAATTAATAAAAAAATAATTAATTACAATATAAGTCAATTAAGGCTTTTGCATTAGTATCGCCTAACGCTTTTGCCTTTTTAAAATCGGCACAAAAATCCATATCACCAAGCTCATATTTTGCCTTACCAAGTACTATATGAGCTTCGGTATATTTAGGATTTATTGCAATGGCAATAAGCGCATTTTTTTTAGCAAGATTATAATTTTTTAAGGCAAAATAAATTTTACTTTTAGCTGTATAAGCTTTGTAATTTTTTCGGTTAGCCTGAATTTGTTTCTCTAAATATTGAAGCGCACTATTAAAATCATTTGCATCTACATAAAGTGAAATGATATTTTCGAAATAATCATTTTTATGCAAATTACTTAATGATAAAGCCTTGTCAAAATCAAGTGTTGCATGTTTTTTATCTCCTAAATTAACATACGCATAGCCTCTATCTAAAAAATAAGTAGCATTACTTGTTGTACTAATTAATTTATTAAAACAAACTATGGCAAGTTTAAACGAAGAAATATTCTTGTTTACTAAAAAAGATTGTGCAGCCAATTCCAATTGTTTTGTTTTTGACGAATTACAAAAATTTGTACTAATAATATTAAGGTAATCTTTATTTTTAAAACCTAAATCAAAAGCTGTATTTTTATCGGAACAAGCTTGTTCAAAATCTAATAAAAAATAATGTACTAGTGCTCTTGTAGCATAAGCATTTGGGGCATTAGAATCGTGATTTATTATTTTATTTGTTATATCTAAAGCCGAATTGTAATCTTCTTTTTTTAAAAGTAATAAAGCGTAATTATTATAAAGAGCAGAAGTTTCGTAACCATTTTTTATAGCATTTTTAAAATCTATCTCTGCATTGTCTAATGCGTGTAATTTTAGATTTGTCATGGCACTATAATAATGATAAAGACCATTTTTTGGCTTTAATACGATTGCTTTGCGAAAAGCTTTTTTTGCAACGGAAAGTTTATTTAAATTACCAAATAAAACACCTTTATTAAAATATGCAAATGCATTGGTGCTATCTTTCAAAATAGCTTTGTTAATACTTATTTGAGCATCTTTATATTTATTACAGGCTTGTGATGCTCTTGCATGTTTAATCCAATATGTAGCGTTAATACTGTCTTTTAAAAGTACATTATTTAAAATGTTTAAGGCTTTAATGCAATTGTGTATATTATTTGTAGTTACTAAAGAATCTACCTTTTTATACAGCAAATTTTTAGATTGTGCAACTATGGAAACTGCTGTTAGACTTAAAAAA
>WFMU01000059.1 GCA_015488935.1 Flavobacteriaceae bacterium
ATAATAATCTCATAGTAATTATCTTTTTACAAAAATATGTAATTTCTTTAAAAGTTTTTAATAAGATGGCAATTAATTAAGCAAAACAGAAAGAGCCAAAATTATTTTTTGCATTCGATAATTTTTATCGCAAAAATACATTATTTTCGTCTTAAATTACAAAGCATGATTTCAGAAAAACAATTTCAAAAAGAATTAGATATAATTATTGCAAATGCTATTAGAGAAGATGTTGGCGATGGTGATCATAGTTCATTAGCTTGTATTCCTGCCAATGCAAAAGGAAAAGCAAAGTTATTGGTAAAAGATAATGGCATTATTGCAGGTGTTGCTTTTGCAAAACAAATTTTTAACTATGTAGATTCAGAATTAGTAATGGATACAAGGATTAATGATGGTGAAAAAGTGGCGTATGGCGATATTGTTTTTTATGTTTCTGGAAGTTCGCAATCCATTTTAAAAGCAGAACGTTTGGTTTTAAATGCCATGCAACGAATGAGTGCAATTGCAACCAAAACAAGGTCGTTTATGGATTTATTAGAAGGTACAAAAACCAAAATTTTAGATACACGTAAAACTACTCCTGGAATTAGAGCCATTGAAAAATGGGCTGTAAAAATTGGTGGTGGCGAAAACCATCGATTTGCTTTATACGATATGATTATGCTTAAAGATAACCATATTGATTTTGCTGGTGGCGTAATTCAAGCCATTGAAAAAACACAAAATTATTTAAAAGAAACCAAGCGCAATTTAAAAATTATTGTTGAAGCAAGGAATTTAGATGAGATTAAAAAAATTCTTACAAAAGATAATATCCATCGTATTTTAATTGATAATTTTAATTATGAAGATACTAGAACTGCTGTTGCATTGATTGGTAATAAATGCCAAACAGAATCTTCTGGTGGAATTAATGAAAAAACCGTACGCAAATATGCAGATTGTGGTGTGGATTATATTTCTTCTGGCGCTTTAACACATTCTATTTATAATATGGATTTAAGTTTAAAGGCTGTGGAGTAATTTTTAAGAACCAAAATAATTCTACATATCATCACTCATTATAATGCACATACTTTTGCAAATTAGCATCTTCGCAAATAAAAGATAGATTGTTATTATAAATACCTTTATAGTCTGCATATACAGCATCGCAATCACTTTCGTTATAATGATTTACAATAACCAATTTTCCTGCATCTAAAAAACTTTGTGCTCCAGCTACGTCCCACCAATTTTTATCGTTGTGATATGATTCGTATAAAACGCCATCAAAATTAACAGTATCAACGGTCATATTTTTTGCCATACAACGCAATCCTTTTTCGTGAGCATAAGCACATAAGGCATTAAAATAGGCAATACCTTCTTGTTTGGTAACCTGAAATCCATATTGTGCACGTAACGAATCATCGTAAACCCAATCCATATTGTCAAATTCTACCCAATCGCAACCCCAAGCTGCAAGTTTATCAATTCTAGCTTTCATTACAGCTAAAATTCCAGTTGTTGTAGAATTTACAAAATACTCACCAGCCCATTGTCCCCAAACAGTAGTTACCAAATAGGGTTGCAAATCGGCAAAATCCGAACGCCAATCTTCGCCTGTACCAATACTAATATAGCCACCAACCATATTGCCTTTTGCTTTTATTTGGGCAATAGATCCAGCAACATTATTTTCAAAAGGATCAATTAATACATAGGCATTTTTTGCATTGGCTATAATATCAACAATCTTATCTGCTTCAAAATTTTCTTGATATGCTTGATTATAAACAGGTTTGGCTGTACTTTGTACTATTGGCTCTTTAATTTCATCGTCTTTACAGGAAATGCTTAATGCTATTACGATAAAAATAGATGTTATCTTAAAATAATAATTCATTTTGGTTAGGTTTTGTACCATAAACGGTAAACTTGAAAGAAAATTGTATATAAAAAAAGGAGATATTCAATAAAGTATATCTCCAATTATCGCTTTTATAATTACTTTAGTTTGCGTCTAAATAATCTGGCACATTATCGCCATCTGTATCTTTTGCATCATCTGGATTACCATCGCCATTTGGGTCTGCATTTTCATCTTTTGTTGCAATTCCATCGTTATCATCATCAGCATCTAAATAATTAGGTATAGAATCATTATCTGTATCAATTGCGTCGTCTGGATTACCATCGCCATTTACATCTGCATTTTCGTATTTGGTAGAAATACCATCGTTATCATCGTCATAATCTATAAAATTTGGTTTTGTATCGCTATCGGAATCATTATCATTAACCTCACCATCACCATTTAAGTCTTCGTAAAACGACAAGACACCATCTTTATCAATATCTGTTCGTTTTACCATTGCCAATTCTACATGAAATATTAAAGGAGAATTTGCTGGTATGGTTACTGTTGGTGTATTTGCATAACCTAAACCTGAAGGTAAAAACAGTACACCTTTACCAGTTTCTGTAAAATTAATAGGCTCATTGTTTTGCGAATTGTTATTTCCAGATTTAAAATATGGCAATCCATAACTCCATCCTGGAATTACACCTCCGTATAAATTTCCCCAAAAACGGTACGATTTATTTTCGTCAAAAACAGTCTTATCTTTATCAAATAGCATTCCTTTGTAATTTACCAAAACCGAATCTACACGTATTGGACTAATATTTGCACCTTCTGTAGCATTTTTTAAAATGTACATTTTAAAACCAATATTTGCATACACCAAATCTTTGGTAATCACATTATCCATTATTGGTGTTTCTCCATTTTCTATGGTATCTATAGTTCCAAAATGCTCTCCTGCTGCTGGTGGTGTATAAAAATGTGTTTCTAAATAGGTTTTAATATTTGCATCATCGATTAGTGATTGTGCTGCAAAATCAAACGGCTCTGGAGGATTATCGTCTTTTTTACAAGAAAAGAGTGTTAAAAATGTAATAATTGCTAGTCCGAAATATTTTATTTTCATTGTATAATTGCTTCTAGATTTTGAGCGCAATTTACAGCAATTATTTTAAATTCTTGAAAAGCAACTATTTTTTTAACGTTTATTTAATAATAATAGTAAATTTGCAATTATGAAGAAAATATTTTTAGTTTCAGCTCTAATCATTCTTTTAATATCGTGCAACAAAAAAGAAGTGATAAAAAAAACTGTTCCGAAACCTTATAACGGATATTTTATTAATGGAAATGTAAGTTCTTCAGACGAGATAGAGGTATATCTCCAAGAACAATTAAACGATAAGACTTACCAAACCATAAAAACAACGCATACCGTAAATAAACAATTTTCTTTTTCAGATAAAATTGAACACCCAAAATTATACTTTATCGGTTTTAATACCAGCACAAACAAAATACCTGTCATTGCAAATAATTTTGAAACTTACATTACCGTAAATGAAAAAAATATTGATAAATCTAAAATATCTGGTTCTCCATTACAGGAAGATTATTCTAAATATTTAACAAATTTGGATAGTGCAAAAAACAAATTCGTGTATAAATTAACCTTTATTAAAGAAAATCCAAACTCCATACTCGCCGCTTTTGTACTAAAACAAATGTTAGGAAAAACCAAGTGGCGATTAGAACAAAATAGAAAAGCATATAACGGTTTATCGCAAGAAATTAAAAATTCAAGCATTGGTAAAGAAATATTGTCGTATATTGCTGATAATGAAATTGTAACATCGAAACAAGAAGCCGTTGCAGAAGTGAGCTTAAATCCTGAAGTATCTAATGAAATACCTGTAAAAATTATTGCAAAAAAAAATACTGCAATTATACTTCCAACAAGAAAAAAAGCACCAAATTTTTATGCCGAATCTATAAATGGTAACGATATTTCGTTAAACTCCGTTACTAAAAATGCAAAAGTTACATTAATTGATTTTTGGGCTAGTTGGTGTTCTCCTTGTAGAGCAGAAAATCCACATTTAGTACGACTATACAATAAATATCACAGTAAAGGATTTAATGTTATTGGCGTATCGGAAGATAAATATGTAGATATTGATAAATGGAAAAATGCAATTGCTACAGATGGATTACCATGGAAACAAGTAATTGATGACAATACTAGATTGGCAAATATGTTTGGTGTAAGCGGCATACCGCATACGGTATTACTAGACCAAAATGGAGGTATTATTTTTGCAAAAAAATCGAGTTATATTATTGAACAAAAATTAAAAGAAATCTTTGGATTTTAGTTGTTAATAAAAAACACCAAATTCAATGTTTTTTTTATGCTCTAAATTAAAAATTCATTACATTTGTTGTTAGCACTAAAATGAAATTAAATTGAAAATATCTAAAGAATTAAAGACGGGAATTATTGCAATTGTAGCAATTGTATTAACTATTTGGGGATATAGTTATCTAAAAAAGAAAAATTTATTTGATACATCTAGAATATACTATTCTGAATTTACAAACATTCAAGGTTTAACAACTGCAAGTATTGTTACTATTAATGGGCATCAAGTTGGTAATGTTAAAAGTATTAGATTTAATCCTGATAAAAAAGGAAATCTAATTGTTGGTTTTAGTATCAATAACGACTTTGAATTTTCAAAAAATAGTACAACTAAAATAACACCTGCTTTAATGGGTGGTGCCGAATTATCTATAATTCCAAAATACGATGGTAAAAAAGCTATTTCTGGAGATTATCTTGTTGGTGTTTCTGAACAAGGAATGCTAGATTCTCTTACTGGAAAATTAACTCCAATAGAAGGAAAATTAAATAC
>WFMU01000060.1 GCA_015488935.1 Flavobacteriaceae bacterium
CATCTTTGTATGCATAAAAAGCGAGGCAATGTCCTTCGCCACCATCTCTCCCTGCTCGACCTGTTTCTTGATAGTAACTTTCTAAACTTTTTGGCATATCATGATGGATAACAAAACGAACGTCTGGCTTGTCAATTCCCATTCCAAAAGCAATAGTAGCAACAATTACCTCTACATCTTCCATTAAAAACATATCTTGGTGCATCGCTCTTTTTTTACCATCTAAGCCAGCATGATAGGGTAAGGCATTTACTCCATTAACTTGTAATACTTCGGCTATTTCTTCTACTTTTTTTCGACTTAAACAATAAATTATTCCTGATTTTCCTTTATTTTTCCGTACAAAACGAATAATATCTTTATTTACATCTTTGGTTTTTGGGCGAACTTCATAAAATAAATTTGGACGATTAAAAGATGCTTTAAAACGATTAGCATCTACCATTTTAAGGTTTTTTAGAATATCTAATTCAACTTTTGGTGTTGCAGTTGCTGTTAGACCTATTATAGGTACATCGGCAATTTCGTCAATAATATTTTTAAGATTTCGGTATTCCGGACGAAAATCGTGACCCCATTCTGAGATACAATGTGCTTCATCAATAGCTAAAAATGAAATCTTTTGTTTTTGAAGAAACGCAACATATTCTTCTTTAATTAAAGATTCAGGAGCAACATATAATAACTTTGTTACACCTCTTTCAATATCTCGTTTAACTTCTGCTATTTCAGATTTATTTAAGGACGAATTTAAGACATGTGCTACTCCTCTTTCTTCGGATAATCCTCGTATTGCATCTACTTGATTTTTCATCAAGGCAATTAATGGGGAAACTACAATAGCAGTACCTTCTTGCATTAAAGCCGGCAATTGGTAGCAAAGCGATTTCCCTCCACCGGTTGGCATAATAACAAAAGTATTTTTACGATCTAAAATACTCTCAATTACGGGTTCTTGCAATCCTTTAAAAGAATCAAAACCGAAATATTTTTTTAGTGCTACATGTAAATCTTTTTTTACACTATCCATTCTTTTATTTTCTTATTTTTTTAAATACATTTGCAACAAATCTTAATTAAAACCAATTTGTGCTCTTTTTCTTTGGTTAAATATACAAATAATTCTCATTTAAATATCTAAATTTTGAAAAAAAACAAAGACATTCTAAAAATTGCTAAACAAACTATTTTAGAAGAAAGTAAAGCGATAGCGAATTTAATACAATTTTTAGATTCTGATTTCGAAAAATCTGTTAATTTTATTTTAAATGCAAAAGGTAGGGTAATAATTACCGGAATTGGCAAAAGTGCGAATATTGCTACCAAAATTGTGGCTACTTTAAACTCAACTGGAACTCCTGCTGTTTTTATGCACGCTGCCGATGCTATCCACGGTGATTTGGGAAATATTTTAAAAGATGATGTAGTAATTTGTATTTCAAAAAGTGGTAACACTCCAGAAATCAAAGTACTTGTACCTCTAATTAAAAATAATAATAATAACAAAATTATTGCTATTACCGGAAACAAAAATTCTTTTTTAGGAAATCAAGCTGACTTTGTTTTAAATACTTACGTAGAAAAAGAAGCTTGTCCTAATAATTTAGCACCAACCAGCAGTACAACTGCTCAACTGGTTATGGGTGATGCTTTAGCGGTTGCCTTATTAGAATTAAGAGATTTTACCAGTACCGATTTTGCAAAATACCACCCTGGCGGAGCTTTGGGAAAAAAATTATATTTACGAGTAAGTAATTTATTAGAAAATAATTTAATTCCTTTTGTTTTAGAAAATGCTCCTTTAAAAGATATTATTATTGAAATTTCAGAAAAAAGATTAGGTGCAACAGCAATTTTAGATACTAATAAGGAATTAAAAGGAATTATTACCGATGGTGATATTAGAAGAATGCTCAGTACTACACAAGATTTTAACTCGATAACTGCTAAAACAATAATGAGTAAAAATCCAAAAACCATTGATTTACATGCTATGGCGATTGATGCATTGCAAGTAATGGAAGAAAATAATATTTCGCAACTTATTGTTATGGATAAGAATAACTATAAAGGAATTATACATATACATGAGTTGATTAAGGAAGGGATTATTTAGATTTTAGACCGCTTTGCTTTTAGACTTTAGACGAACGACTTAACAGAAATTACATAACTTTGCAGTACATCATTAACAATTCGAAAACAATCCTAATTAATTTTAAACTTGAAAAACATCTTAAAAATATTTATTATTCTTTCTTTTTCAATAACATTTGGACAAAATAAAATATCGCTTGAATATTCTCAAATTTTAGCGTATCGTGGAAACTTAGATATTACAATATTTACAAA
>WFMU01000061.1 GCA_015488935.1 Flavobacteriaceae bacterium
ATTTTGTTTTAATGTTCGGTTACTGTATTCGTTAGTTATCATAGAAACAATAACTAGCAATAAAAAAAACTTAAATATAGATGCAAAGTAGGTATTAAAATGCCAAATAAATGGAAAATTAAATATACCTTGTTCTGCTAAATGAAATTTTATTGGACCAATATCAAATTTTATTGCAGCTATTAAAGATATGGAGGTTAGTAGCACAAAATAAACTGCTATTAACACTTTACTTGCTTTACTATTTTTTAGTTTTATCAGTTCTATTTGAATTAATCGTATCATGTTTGAGTTTTAATTTGTTAGTTGTAAAAACTGATTTTCTAAGCTTGGTTTTCTTTTTGCTAAATGTGTTAATATTATACCGTTTTTAAATGCAAATTCGTTTATTTCTGCTGTGGTTACTTCTGCATTTAATTGTGCAACGATGTTATTTTTTTCTATTTTAACGGAGGCAATTCCTTTGTAATTTTCTAATATTTTAACCAATACTTCTTTATTTTCGCATTGTAGGTCTATCCAACCAAAAGATGCAGTCATTTCATCAACGCGACCTTCGTATAATTTTACTCCTTTTCTAATAATTACTACGTGTGTACATACTTTTTCTACTTCGTCTAACAAATGAGATGCTAACAATATGGTTGTTCCTGTACTTGCAATGTCGGTAATAATTTTTCTTATTTCGTGTATTCCTTGCGGGTCTAATCCATTTGTTGGTTCGTCTAATATTAGTATTTCTGGGTCATTTAGTAATGCCGATGCTATTGCCAATCGTTGTTTCATTCCTAATGAAAAAGTTTTAAATTTGCTATTTCTTCTTTCAAGCAAGTTTACTTTTTCTAATTTTTCATCTATTTTATTGGGAGAAATTTCTTTTATTTTGCATACTAATCGCAAATTTTCATAAGCGCTCATATTTGGATAAAAATTTGGTCGTTCTATAATTGCGCCTACTTTTTTTAGTGCTTGGTGTGTAGAAACTGTTCCATTAAACCAACTAAATTCTCCCGAAGTAGCATTTACTACATTTAAAATAATACCTAATGTTGTTGATTTTCCACTTCCATTTGGTCCTAAAATACCATAAACATGTCCTTTTTTTATTTCAAAGGAAAGGTTATTTACAGCAAGTACGCTACCAAATTTTTTATTTAAGTTATTTAAACTGAGAATTGTTTCCAAATTAATGTGGTTTTAGTTTTTAGTATGACGATGTGATCTCTTAAATGTTACATGGTAATTTAAATTTAAAGCAAAAAAAAAGCCTTACTATTCTAAATAGTAAGACTTTTATTATGATATAGATTATCGTAATGCTTTACCTTTTTTATCGTAAAAGCGATAATTTAGATATTGGTATGCATCTCTTGGTAATATTTTTATCCATTTTTTATGTTCCATAAACCATTTTTGTTGGATGGATGGAAAGCCTTTTTTTAGATAGGCTGCTACAAATGGATGTGTATTTAGTACTAATCCGTTATATTTTGGATGATTTACAAATCGAATTAAATCGTGTTGTATTTTATCAATTAATACAATAGGAGCTTCTACTGTTCCATTTTTATTTGGATTTGGCTCTCTTGTATTTATAACGCGTTCTTGTCGTACTCTTTGCCTTGTAATTTGAACTAATCCAAATTTACTTGGCGGTAAAATTTTATGCTTTGTTCTACTATATTGCATCTCTTTTTTTAGGTGTTCATAGAGTTTATTTCTATGTTCAGAGGTATGCATATCAATAAAATCGACTACAATAATACCACCCATATCTCGCAATTGTAATTGACGGGCAATTTCTGTTGCTGCTATTAAATTTACTTCTAATGCAGTTTCTGCCTGTGTATTACCTTTACTAGAACGGTTTCCACTATTTACATCTATAACGTGTAATGCTTCTGTATGCTCAATGACTAAATATGCGCCTTTTTGCATAGATACTGTTCTTCCAAAAGCGGTTTTTATTTGGCGTTCTATACCAAATTTTTCAAAAATTGGAATTGTGGAATTATAATGTTTGACAATAGATGCTTTTTTTGGTTCTATTCTTTCTAAATATTCTTTTAATTCTTCTACTAATTCTTTGTTATCTGATAATATTCGTGTAAAAGAATCGTTAAAAATATCTCTTAAAATGGAAGATGCTCTATTCATTTCGGAAAGTACTTTTACTGGTACTTTTTGATTTGGAATTGCAATTTGTTCGCAAAGCGTTTTCCATCTTTCTAATGAATTTTGTAAATCTTTATCTAAGTCTGCTACTTTTATATTTTCTGCAACAGTTCTTAAAATTACACCAAAACCTTTTGGTTTAATGCTCTTTACAAGTCTTTTTAATCGTTCTTTTTCGGTTTTACTATTAATTTTTTGTGATACCGAAATACGATCAGAAAAAGGTACCAATACTAAATAACGTCCTGCAATTGAAAGTTCAGAACTTATTCTTGGACCTTTGGTTGATATGGGTTCTTTAACTACTTGTACAAGTATTTTTTGACCTGCTTTTATTACTTTTTCGATACTACCATTTTTGTTAATATCGTTTTCTAATTTAAAGTTTTTTAGCAAATAGTCTTTATTTTTTCCTGCTTGTATTTGTTTCATGAATTTTTGTAGAGACAATAATTTTGGTCCCAAGTCATGATAATGTAAGAAAGCATCTTTTTCACTTCCTACATCTACAAATGATGCGTTTAACCCATTTAATGTTTTTTTTACTTTGGCAAGAAATATATCACCAACAGCAAATTTATTGTCGTTTCTATCTTTGTGTAGCTCTATTAATTTACCATCTCTTAATAAAGCAAAATCTATATCAGAGGAATTTGATCTAATAATTAATTCTGTGTTCACTCTGTGTTTGTTTTAATACCAATTATAATTATCTTATAACTGGAAAGTTAATATCATATAGGTACAAACGAAACTTGATAAAATCAAATTTCTATTTCAATGAACGAAAAAAAATAAAGGATGCGTGAAAAAATCACGCATCTAATTTATTTCTTCTTTTTGTGACGATTCTGTCTGCTTCTTTTTTTACGTTTGTGTGTAGCTATTTTACTACGCTTTCTTTTTTTACCACTTGGCATATTAATATATTTTAATGATTATTCTATTATTTTACCTTCACTTTAGATTTTACGCCTTCTACAAAAATTTTCGCTGGTTTAAATGCTGGGATATTGTGTGCTGGTATTTTTATTGTTGTATTTTTTGTAATGTTTCTTCCTGTTTTTTCTGCTCTTTTCTTTACTATAAAGCTTCCAAAACCTCTTAGGTAAACGTTTGTTCCGCTTTCTAAAGCGTCTTTAACTTCAACCATTAAATCTTCTACTACTCTTAATACG